>JAQVTJ010000100.1 GCA_028700095.1 Methanobacterium sp.
ATATATTTCATTTTTTTTATACTCCCCTAGATTTTGGATAGTTTATATTCACATTTATTATATAACCCAGTATGAAATTAATTCTAATTTATTATAAACTGGATTTCCATATACTTATGATATCACTTAAAATTGCAGAGGCTGTTTCAATTGATCCTGATCCTTTACCAGCTACTGTTACATCATCTGCTAGATCTGTTCTAAGTGTTGCAACATTTAATGTACCATCAACAGCAAATGGTGATCCTTCCCTTACAAGTCTTGGGGATACTTCCAGATTATTTTTAGATGCTTCACCTATAAGTTTAATTAATAATCCCTCTTTTTTAGCAAGTAATATTGATTCAGGGGTAATTCTTGTTATACCTTCTATTTGCACATCTTTTAGCTTTACATCCATATTTAATAAGGAATTTGCCAGTATTACTATTTTACATGCTGTATCTATACCTTCAACATCTTGATATGGATTTGTCTCTGCTATACCTAATTCCTGTGCTTCATTAAGAGTTTGGTCATAGGGAGATCCTTCATTTGCCATTCTTGAAAGGATATAATTACAGGTACCATTTAAAATTCCTTGTATAGAATATATTTCATTTCCTGCCAATGTTTCATGGGCAAAATTTATAATTGGCATTGCACCACCAACAGAGGCTTCATATTTAAATAAGATATTATTTAAGTTAGCTGCATCTATAAGTTCACTGAAACATAAAGCGAGAGGTCCTTTATTTGATGTTACAACATTTTTACCCTGGTTCATTGCTTTTAATATATGTGCTTTTGCTGGTTCACCATTCTCTATATTTGTTGGTGTAACTTCAATAAGACAATTATAATCCACTTTATCTAACACATCTATTCCTTTAATATCTGAAACACCGTATTGAGGATATTGAAATTTTACCAGTTTTTTCTTTGGTTTCAGTTAATAAATCTGTATCCAGTCCATCTGGATTTATTGCTGCTCCTGATCTATCAGTTACAGCCACCACACTAATATTAAGGCCATATTTTTCTTTAAGAATCTTTTTTTTTCATTGAGATTACTTTTGAAACTCCAATTCCAACTGCTCCGAAACCAATGATGCATAATTTCATGAAAATTTCCCCCAAAAAAGAAGGTTAAATCTAAAAATTTAGTATAAATTAAATAATGGAAAATTTTTAAAAAATATCCTTTTTTTTAAACTATTTAAACCTCATTTATTACTAAAAATCCTTTAGATCTACCTAATTCTTTAATATTTTCTATTAAAGATTTTTTTATTCCATAATCTGCTTCTATAACAATTCTTGATGCTGATTTATTTGAATTGTCTGACATTTTAAGATCTAAATCCACTACTGTAACTCCTATGATATTATTTAGTGTTTGGATTGTTTCTTTTAAATTTTGATCAACTATATCACCAATGAATATTGTAGTTATCTTCTCTTTCTTTACAACACCATCTACTTCCATTATCTGAACATCCATTTTTTCAATAGAATCTAAAACCCTTTTAAGAGTTTCTTCATCACTTCTAATGTTATATGGACTGGTACTGTTCCTCTTTCAGTTTTAATATCTCTTTGGTGTATAACAGCCACTATATTTGCACCT
Source organism: Methanobacterium sp. (assembly GCA_028700095.1). Lineage (GTDB taxonomy): Archaea > Methanobacteriota > Methanobacteria > Methanobacteriales > Methanobacteriaceae > Methanobacterium_B. The sequence continues at coordinate 1,610 of JAQVTJ010000100.1, forward strand.
AATTTACCCATTGGATTTAATGCATCTAAAAGTTGACCTGGAACATCTAAAAGTTCTAATACGAGGTTTAATCTCATATTATCTTACCCATTTTCCTTTTTCTGCAATTATATTTCTATTTTCATCTGTATTTGCATTTCTTAGGATCTTTTCAGGATTTTTATCTTCTGCTATATCTTCACGTGAAAGATTTACATTATCCACCATATAATGGGTTTCCTCAAGATCAGGTATGTCCTTGAGAGCTTCTGAAAATTTTTTTAATATTGTTTCTGCTTCTTTTTCTATTTTCAAATTCATCACCGCATCATATATTATAATAAGTTTTATAGATATTTTTAAATTAGATATGAATAGTATTTTTAAATTAGATATTTTTTTTTATAATTATTATGTTTAGTATTATATTTTTATCTAAATTATTTTTTTAGTAGCTCTAATTTATTTTTATAGTTTTCATACTTTAAAACCTTCTTTATAAGAATATTATGAATACCCGAACCATATTGTGCAGCTTTTTTAGGTCTTCTAACAATTTCATATGGAACACCAATATCTGCAGCAATTTCTCTTAAAATACATTTACGCAGTCCATCCAATTTACTGTCTAACTTATAATTCATAGGTATTTTCATTACCATTTTAACAAGTTCAAGATCTAAATATGGTACTCTAAGTTCTACACTATTTGCCATTGTAACTGCATCATCCCTTTGAAGATTAACATGATATAGGTTTAAAATATCTTTTTTTAAATCTTCTTGGGTTTTTTCTCCTTTATCATTATAATATTGTGTATATCTATGGTAACCTGCAAAAATTTCATCTGCACCTTGACCTGACATCATTACCCTGATATTGTCATTATGTGCCATTTCAGATGCTATATAAGCAGGCATTCCAACTCCTAATTTCATAATATTATATTCTTCTATTGCATTTAATACAAGATCTGTATAATATTTAATATCTTCAACATCTAAAATCTTAGTTTTTAATGGTAGACCCATAAAATCTGCTGTTTTTTTAGCAAATTGCATATCACTTGAGTTTTCAAGTCCCGCAGTATAAAGTGTAATATTAGCTCCAAGATCCTGAGATATTTTAGCTATAATTGTACTATCAACACCACCAGAAAAAATAATTCCAACATTGGAAATTCCTTCTATTCTTTTTTTAACAGAATTAAATAATAATTTTTGTAAATGGTTTTTGATTAGAAGTTTATTTTTATTATTATGTTTAATAAAATTTGGATCTTCATTATTGGATTTTATAATATGATTATTAAAATTTTTATAAGTAAATATATTATTTTTTTTCCAATCTAAATTATTTCTATCATTAATTTTTATTGGTATACCATTTAAAAGAGCATGATCTGGGGGTAGTGTATATATTTCTTTTATTCCAATTTTCCAAAGTGCTTTACATTCAGATGCAAATACAAATTCATATAACTTATTTTTACCATAATATAATGGTTTTATACCCAAGGGATCCCTTACAACTACACAGTCTTTTCCATCAGATATTGCAAATGTATAATCTCCATCTAACTTGTTAATTGATTTTTTCACAGCATCTATTAATGATCCATTATAGTTTTCTTGTATAATATTTATTATAACTTCACAATCAGAATCTGTTTTAAAATTATCTGTTATATTGTTTTTAAGTTGTTTGAAATTATATATCTCTGCATTGGCAACTAATATAAATCCATGTTTTTCAATGGGTTGTAAAGCTTCTGTTCCAACAATAGAAAGTAGATTATGACCTAATCCGAATGGTCCTTGTGATATTTTAATATTTTCTAAATGTCCATGTACAGTTTTTCCATCTATAAAAATTCCACAACCATCTGGACCTCTGTGTTTAATTGTTTTAAGCATTTTTATCAGGTCACATCCCACATCCTGATTTGGATTAAATGCTTTTATACCTGTAATTGCGCACATTTTTAGAGTTTCCAATTAATTTATTAATATATTTTATAAACTGTTTATTTTAAGTTTTTAAGATATTTTATTTAAATAGGCTTAAGAATTTTTTATATGGATTATAATAATATTATAAAATATATAAAAAGAAAAAGTTCTAAGCATATATAATATATTTTTTGATATTATTTAATTAAGGTAAGATAGAATGGTGTTAAATAATTTATAGGGATTTTATCAGTGTTCTGTGTTTGAACTCATACAAGCATCACAGTTAATTGGTATGTTATCTTTTTCTTTGTGTAGTTGGCATAATACATCTTCTGTTTTAATTTTTCTACATAAATCACATATTCTTGATATTATACTGCTTTGGTTGAGTTTTCCTTCTTTAAGATCAACTGCAAATTCTTTTATTAATATCTTTATTTCATTGTTAAATTTAATTCCATGGCCTCTTTTATCACTTATATATTGTGATACTGCTGGCTGTGTAATGTCAAGTAATTCTGATATTTCTTTTTGTTTCATTCCAAGATTTAGAAGTTCCTTAGCAAGTTCGGATCGTATGCTTGGAATCACATACCATACAACTATTTCACATGGGGGTCTCATTTTAATCACATTTTTTAAAATTTTATTTATTATTAAACATTAATTTAATAAGAATTTGTATCTTATACCATTTATATCAAATTTTATAACAATTGATATAATTTTCATATTATTTTTTTGGCGGTCTATTATCTTTTTTATATAAAAAAAATAAATTAAAGCGGTTTTTTTTTAGATTCTATATATTTTTCTATTTTTTTTTTTTTATATTGGAGCAAATTTATATTCCTGCACCTTCAGTGAAAATTTCTTCTATTTCTGGTTTTTTTGTTAGGAAATAATTGGATTTTACAATAGTTGTATTTATTTTTTGATTTTTTAGTTCATTTTCAAGTTCGTCTTGACGTTTTAAAATGAGTTTTATAGCTTCTGCAACAGGATCTGGTAGTTGGCCATGATCAAGGTCTATCGCACATTTTCTAGATTCTTGGACAATTCTTCCAGGTATTCCAACTATGGTTGAACCAGGGGGTGCTGGTTTTAAAACAACTGATCCTGCACCTATTTTACAGCAATCTCCAATTTTAATATTTCCTATTATCTTAGCTCCTGAACCTATTACAACACCATTTCCAATTGTAGGATGTCTTTTAGATCTTTTAAGACTTGTACCACCTAAAACTACTCCTTGATAGATTAGAACATCTTCTCCTATTTCTGCTGTTTCTCCTATAACAACACCCATACAATGATCTATTAATACTCTTCTACCAAATTGGGCTCCAGGATGTATTTCAACCCCTGTTAAAAATCTATTAATAGTTGATATGAATCGTCCTAATAATATGTGTCTACCTGTCCAAAACCAGTTAGCAAGCCTATGTAACCATATTGCATGTAATCCCGGTGAACATAGAATAACTTCTAAAGTACTTCTAGCAGCAGGATCTCTTGCAAATACCCTCTGTATTTCTTCTCTTATTCTATCGAACATTTAACCACCATTTAATAATATTTTAATAAAAAGAAGGATAATTAACATCCAGTTCAATGAATTACTTAGGGGGGTTGAGATTATTTATAAATTATTAAGTTTCATAGGAAGCTATAGGGGTTTTAAATAAATTTTCAAATAATTATTAATACACTGGAATTTTTTTTATAAAAATTTTTATCTTCTTTTATATAATTATCTAATCTTTTTAAATATATAACTATCGTTATATATTTTTAATATTATTAATATCATCCAAATATAAAAAGTTAACAATAGTTATATATAATGGAAGAGAAAAGTAAATCAAACAAAATATAAATAAAATATTTAATTAATTTAATTTTTACAAGAATTTAAACAACGAAAACATAAAATAGGAGATGAATCTAATTGATTGAAATAAAATTTTTAACAAGATTTATAGATATTACCGGAGAAAAAAATATTAAAAGTGAGAATGTTCCAGATATAAACGCCCTTATAGAATTTTTATGTAAAAAATATGATGAAAGTTTTAAAGAAGTGTTATTTGATAAAAATGGAAATCTTAGAGATTATCTTAAAGTTATGCTTAATGGTGAAGACATAAGAGACATTAAAGGTGTGAAAACCTCACTAAAAGATGGAGATCAAATTGTGATGTTCCAAACCATTGCAAGCGGTTAATAGATAACATATATTGAGTAATATACGCTTATTTTTTTTTAAATTTTATAATAAAGAATTATTCAACTTTAAAGAATCCCAT
>JAQVTJ010000101.1 GCA_028700095.1 Methanobacterium sp.
TGTTTTCAAATAATTATATGCCTCTTGACATATTTCAAAGTTTCCTAAAACCTTTTTTATACCTTTAAATTCTATTACTCCCCCATTTTCAGCAACAAGACCTCCTGTTGTTGCTAAAAATATGGATAATGCCCTTGTGAAACATAGAACATTTCCAGTTGTAATTATAACTGGAATTCCTATATTTTCAAGTTTATGAATGGTTTCTATGGCATTAATACATCCTCTTCGTCTTTTATCTGTGATTGTACCATCAACATCAAGGGCTACTGCTTTTATCATACCAGATCCACCTGTCTATAAATAGATATTTGGGTTTTAGTTTAAATCCCATTTTATAAGGAGGGATTAAAGGATCCATATCTATAAGCAATATTACATGTTCCTTCTTTACTAACCATACATGCTCCTATAGGATTCATTGGATTACATTCTGTTTTGAATAGTTTACATTCTTCTGGTCTTGCAACACCTCGTAGTATAGGACCACAAATACATCCTGTTACAAGAGGTTTAGATTCTCCTATTTCTATATCAAATTTTTCCCTGGCATTATAATCTGAAAATTCTTTCTTTACTTCATAGACTGAATTTGGAATTTCTGGAAATCCTCTCCATTCTCTGCTTGTTATGTAGAAAACTTCTTCAAGAAGTTTTTGTGCTTTTATATTTCCTTCTTCTCTTACAGCACGTTTATATTCATTTTGCACCTGAGCTTTACCCTCTTTAAACTGTTTTAAAACCATATAAATAGCTATAAGTACATCAAATGGGTTGAAACCCGCAACAACTTGTGGTATTCCATATTTTTTTGAAAATGGTTCATATGGTTTTGTTCCTATTATTGTTGAAACATGTCCTGGTTCAATTAGGGCATTTAAATTTACTTCCCCTGATTCTATTAGAAATTCCAGTGCTGGTGGTATAAGTCTGTGGCTTGATAAAACTGAAAAGTTTTCTGGTGGTTTGTTTATAAGTTCTGCTGCTGTTGTTGGTGCTGTGGTTTCAAATCCTGCAGACATAAAAACAACTTCATTATCTGTGTTTTGTGCCATTTCAACTGCATTATTAACACCATATACTATTCTAACATCGGCACCATCTGCCTTAACATCTGCAAGGGAACCTTTTGTTCCAGGAACTCTTAACATATCTCCAAAAGTAGCAATTGTAACTCCATTTTTTGCAAGGTAGAGACATTCATCAACTTCTCTTGATGGCACACAACAAACAGGACAGCCTGGTCCTGCAACAATTTCAACCTCTTTAGGTATTAATGTTCTTATTCCATGTTGCATTATTGTATGTTCATGTGATCCACAGACATGCATTATTTTTATGGGTCTTGAAATTTTTTCAATTCTTTGTACTATTTCCTTAGATAAATTTTTCATTATGTCACCATTTAGTAGGTTTCAAATATCCTTTTTATTTATGAACATTTTTATAGATCCAAAAAATTTTTTTTTAGATATTTAATAAACTAAAGTTTCTAATAAATCTAATTTACTTATTATGTTATATCTATTTGTAAAAACAGATAGATATAAAATATGTATAAAATTTTTTTAGTGAATGTATAAATATTATTAAACTTATTTATCAAAAATGATTATAATTTGAATTAATAAAAATTATTATTAAATATATTTTATAAAAAAAAAGATGGTAATAAAAAAAAAATGAAAGTAGCTGTTCTTGGATTGGGTATGGAAGGTCAAAATGCTGTTAAAGCTCTTCTTGATTATGGATATCAGGTTTATGCATCTGATCTTAATGAAAATATTATATTAAATAGATTGGAAGATGTGAATTTAGAATTGGATCTTGGATTTCATGATTATAAAAAAATAGATTCTTCAGATGCTGTTGTTGTTAGTCCTGTTTTGTATGGGAATAAAATTGTTAAAAAAATTATATCTGATGGTAAAATGCTTTCTGATATTTTAACAGCCCATAAATCTGTTTTAACAATTGGTGTAACTGGAACTAATGGTAAAACAACAACATGTTTTATGTTACAGGCTATATTAGAAAAAACTGGTTTAAATGTGCTTTTAGGTGGGAATGCTGGTGGAGGTTTTGGAGGATATACTAATGTTGTGCTTGATGCTTCAAAAAAAGAATATGATATTATTATAGTTGAAGTATGTGATATGACATTGGATATTGCATCTTATATATTTGATTTTGATATGGTTTTAGTAACTAATATAGGATCAGATCATATGGATTATCATTTAAATCTGGAAAATTATAGAAAATCTGTTTGTAAATTCTTAAACAATAAAAAACAAGCATTTTTAAATGTAAATGATATTTTACTTAAAAAATGTTCAGGTCATGCTAAAAAAACCTTTTTCTTTGATTTTTACACTGGAAAACTTGAATTATTTGGAAATTTTAACCGGGAAAATGCAGGAGGAGCATTTAAAGTTGCTGAAGCTTTAAAAATATCTCCAAAAATTATAGAAGAAGTTTTAAGCAGTTTTACTATTGTTGAGGGGCGAACAACCACTATCAGATATAATGGTGCTAATATTATAATTGGAAAAACAGATAATTCAAATGCAGCAGCTGCTGTTTTTAAAGAAGCTCCTATGGATGTTATAATGATAGGCACACCAAGAAAGAATGAAACACATCGTTATAATATATTAAAAGAAGTTTCAAATACAAATCCTTCACTTGTAATATTATTCCCAGGATTAGATGATACAACCAATACAGCTCTTAAAATATTAAGAGATAAAGGTTATAATGGTAAGATTTGTATTATAAAAGAAGAGGATGATATTGTAGATATAACAGTTAAATGCACAACTAAATATAAAAACATTTTTATTGGGGGAAACGGACAAAAAAAGATTATATCCCTTGAAAAGAGATTATCTAAACTTTCTAATAAGTCATAGTTAGTTAAGCCATATTTTTTTATAATATTTTTTTTTATAAAACATCTCTTTTTTTTATTATTAATCCCCTAATCATATTACTATAAATACTTTTAATAGAAAATCTAATTTTAATATATTAATATCCCCTCCCAATTTGGGAGGAATTAAATTAGGAGAGAAAAGTAAATGGTAAATGAAAGGATGGGCTTATTTAAGACAAAAATTATGAAAAATCCTCTATTTATAATTTTTGTATTAGTTATTTTTGCTGTTGCATTATTTGCTTGTGGAAAAGGTGTAGATAACTATGTTCCTCCTCAAAATCCTGCGGAAATTACAGCAGTTAGTATAGGGGAAACTGTTCTTAGCGGACAACATGTTGTTGATAATACAAAAATTCGTAAGATTCCAGTTATTTACCATCCAGAATATCTTATGGAAGATCTGAAAAATAAGCAGTTCATAGACTTTTTTATTGCTATTACAACAGGATCTGTTGAAACACCTATAAACATGATTACTGAAGGATACATATCAAGATATGGTGATGCAACTGGATTTGATGGTCCTGGTATGGTTAGTGTCAATGGCTCAAAACTTATTGTTAATCCTCCTGAAACATTTGTATGGGCTTTTAAAACACCTTATACCATAGCAGTTAAAACAGATAAAGGAATAGATATTAGAACTGAAAATAAAACAGTGCTTGCATCAGATATAAATAATGATACAATTCCAACAATGTATATTAGTGCAGAAGATCTTAAGAACTGGTATAAATATTCTAATATTGGAAATTCAATTGGACTGGATTTTTCACTTTCTAAATTTAATGATGGTAGAAATTCTGTGCCTCCTAGTAAGATATTAAATTATTTTGGTAATGATATTATGAAATATATGATACAATATCCTTCAGATACTCCTGTAATGGTTTATAATAGTGCTACTAACCAGGAAGTTATTGGCAGCGGCAGTAGTGTGCTTGAAGCATTTGCAGAGTATAATAATGTATTACGTGAAGAAAATGCTAGAACATTTGTTAAAGCTTGGAATAATACTATTATCCCTCCACATACCTCAGCTTCAGGAAAACAAGATGTTACTTTTACTGGAGTATATGATAAAGAAGAAGGAGGTTATCCTTCACATGGAACATGTCCTCCTGGACGGGCTTTAAGATCTTCTGTGATGAGCGCAGGCTGTCCACTTCCCTTGGGTATGACTGGAGGATATTTTGCAGTAGCACTTGGTTCAGATCCTGCAACTGGCATAAAAGTTTATAATCCAACTAATTATCCTATAAAAATTATTATGTGGACTTCAGGAAGAGGTACAGGTATGATGATATATTCACAAATCATACAATATATGCCTTAAATCTTTTTTTTATCTAATATTCCAAATAAAAAAATATATATTTGGTTTATTTTTTTTTATAAATTTTTTTAAAAATTATAATTAATATAATTAGCAACAATAATATAATTAATATAATATAATATAGCCTGTAAAGAGAGGGTTTATATGATTTCAGCAGTTATAACAGCAGCAGGGAAAAATCAGAGAATGATAAAAGATCTTAAATCTAGAAATATGGATATTAACCATAAATTGCTTATGGATCTTAATGGAAAACCAGTTATTATACATACAATTGAAAACATCCTTAAATCTGGGGTGGATGAATGTACAGTAGTTTTAGGCCATTTTAGCAGTGAAATATTTGAAGTTTTAAAGAAATTTAATTCTAAACATATAAAGATTATTGAAAATCCTGATTATAATGTTGAATTATCACAAACACTACTTAATGGTGTGTTAAATGTTAAACCAGGTTTATGTCTTTTTGTTGCAGCAGATCAACCCACAGTTACTTGTGAAACTTTAGAAAAAATCATAGTAAAAGCATTAGAATATGAAAATCCTGAAAATATAGTTTCAATATTAGCAAGGAAGAAATATGGATATCTTAAATCTGCAGAAGGTCTTGGAATGCCATTTGTATGTCATACTAAACTTCTTTTAAAGTATTTAAGGGATTATAAAGATAATTTAAATCCTATTTTAAGAAAAATGATAGTTGATGGTGTTGTTTTTTATGGAACTCCAGCTAGTAAAGATATTGAACTTTTAAATATCAACCAATATGAAGATTATCTGTATGTTAAAGACCATTTATAAGTGGTTTTATATTTATTTTTTTTATAAAAAAAATAGATATTATAATGCTTCAAGAGCATTAACAATACAGTCTATATTTTCACCGTTAATTCCAACAATTACTTCATCAGCTTTAATATCTGCAAATTTCCTTGATCCACTACATCCCAATGTTATATTAGGTTTTTTGGTTGTGTATGGTCCTGCAATTGCATCACCACATATTGATTGTATTCCTGCAAAATCTGCTTCAAAACGACCACCAAGGGTATAGACCATTGCTTGAGCTAGTTGCATTGCTTGTTTAGGGTTACAAATTATAGCCACAACATCAGGGTCAAATTGTGCTTTTTCAAGAGGTGAATATGCTATTGCTTTCATTATGGGTTCTATTTTTGGAATAGCATCAACTGTTCTTTTAGCTGAGCCTAAACTAGAAAATCTTCCAAGAGAATAGTACATTTCCCCAGAATTAACTTTTTCAGGCGGTTCTATAATTCCTATTGCTCCAGCCCCACCTTTACAGCTCTGCTCTTCTGCAGTAGAATAAAATATATTGCCGTGAGATGCTTTTTGTATCATTTCACAATGTCTTATTTTCTCTTGAATCTTTGGAATACCTTCGGGAATATCCTCTTCATTTAAAACTAGTTTAACTGCAACTGGAGATTTTTCCAATCCCAGTTTGTCTTTAATTTTTTGTGATAACCCTTCATATCCATTTATTTCACAGCTACTCATTTTTATTTC
>JAQVTJ010000102.1 GCA_028700095.1 Methanobacterium sp.
ACCGCAGCTTAAACATCTTACAGGGATCATTTTGAATCAGCTTACCTGTAACTCTTTTGTTTCCTTGCTCTTGCTCCAGGACCACCATATTTTTTAGGTTCTGAACGGCGCGGATCTCCAACAAGCATTGTTCTGTCATATTGGTTATATTTTTCTTTAAGTTCCATGTTACTTGTCCATTGTACAAGTCCTTTGGCTATTACCATTCTTGCAGCTTCTGCCTGTCCCATTACTCCTCCACCTACAACCCTTACATCTATATCAACATCATTTAAAAGGTCGCCTGCTAGTGTTAATGGTTCTTTTATTTTGAGTCTTGCAAGTTCTGGATCATATAATTCAACTGGACTTTTGTTGATCCTGACACGGCCTTTGCCTGCCCTGAATCTGCCCCTTGCTATGGCAGTTTTCCTTTTTCCACTTGTGTGTATTACCTTCTTCATCATTACACCTTTTTATCCTTAAAATTTAGATCCAAGTAATTGGGATACTGTTCCAAGTTCAATGCTCTTGGTTATATTTTTTGGTTCTGCTTCAACTATCCTTGTTAGTTCTGCTGATTCAAATTCAGTTGGTATTCCAACATATACCTTTAGTAGTTTGAATGCTTCTCTTCCATGGGATTTTTTGTAAGGTATCATACCTCTTACAGTTCTTCTGAAAATATCATCTGGTCTTCTAGGGTATTTTGGTCCCATATCTCTTGGGTTAGATATGCTAGCTCTGTCTATTCTCTGTTTATATTTATGATAAGCCCAATCTCTGCCACCGGAAATCATTATTTTTTCAGCGTTTAAAACAGTTACACTCTCACCTGAGAGTATTATCTTACTGATTTTACTTGCAAGTCTTCCCAGTACAAGTCCTTCTCCGTCTATGATCATATACTACACCTTCTTTATTCTATTATCCTTATTTTGCTTCCCTTTGGATTTTCTTCAACAACATCAAGAATGTTCATACATTCTCCTCCAGTTGTTGCAATTTTTTCCTCAGCACTCTTTGAGAAGCTTAGAGCTGCAACTTTAACTTTATGGTCAAGACTTCCGTTTCCTAGAACTTTTCCTGGGACAAGTATTATTTCATCAGGAGATGTGTATCTGTTTATATCAGATATATTGACTTCTGCTGTTTTTCTTGTTGGTCTTTCAAGTCTTTTTGCAATGTCTTTCCATATTGCAGCATCTTCTGAATATGATTTTTCTTTAAGAGTTACCATAATCTTTTTGAGATTAGGGTTTGTCTTTGTAAGTTTCACCATCCTTAAATTCCTCCTTATTTACAAAATTCTATAATCTTCTCGGATTTATCAGATAATATTTCACAAGCTCTTTTAAGAACTTCTTCTGGAGATAGTGATCCATCGGTTTCGATTCTGAAAATATATTTATTTTCCTGGCCTTCAACAGTTACTGCATTTGCTGTACATCCTCTTACACATGTTTTGCACATTGAACAGTTTTCAAGATCAACAACTTTTATGAGGTTTTCCTTTTCATCAAATTCATATATTCCACGTGGACATTCTTTTGCACATAATCCACATTGCTCACATTTGTTGATATCTATAATTATCTGAGGATAGTATTTGTATGCACAGGCTGTTGTAGGCTCCCATTTAGCATGTTCAAGTCCTTGACCAAGTTTTGCGATTGCTATTAACTCAACTTCTTCTCCTTCTTTAAGTTTAAGAAGTGGTATGGTATCATAGTAAGGTACTACTTGAGGATCTTGTGATTTTAGATCAGCAGAATATACTGTTTTAGGACCTTTCTCCTTTAAGAGTAATGATACACTACAGATTGGACATGATTCATCACAATCACATTCTGAAGCCATTACCATGGAAGGAATGTCTGTTGTTAATGGCACAAGCCCCAGTCTATGAGCTAAAGCTTCGTCAAATATTTTGGCATCGTTTTTTAAGATTTCCACCGTTTCAATTGCCATTGTTGGGACTTCCACTGTGGATATCCTTCTTATGGCATTTATAAAGGCATCGTTGACACCATCTATTGTAAATAATAGAAAGTTCTCATCCTTTTTTTTGATATCTATTTCCATTTTAGACACTCTTCACGCTTTTAAACCCTTCTTCCCCTTTTACCTCCAGGTCTGCCTGTACCGTCGTGTGGTATTGGGGTTACATCTTCAATTTTACCTATTCTTATTCCTGCCCTTGCAAGTGCCCTTATAGTGGCCTGTGCACCTGGTCCTGGAGTTCTTGTTCCGTTTCCACCAGGAGCTCTTACTTTTATATGGAGACCTATTATTCCCTTTTCCTTAACATCTTCAGCAGCACGTGTTGCAGCTTCCATAGCTGCAAATGGTGATGATTCCTGCCTGTCTGCACGAACAACCTTTCCACCAGACCACTGGGTAATGGTCTCTGCACCTGTGATATCTGTTACAGTAATTATGGTGTTGTTGAAGGATGAGTAAACGTTAGCTACGCCCCATTTCTCTTTTTCTGCCATTTATATCACCTTATTTTTATTATTATTACTCATTTTTTTCTTCTGCAGCTGCTGGCTTGGATGATTCTTTCATAATCTTTTCCATTGGAGAACCTGGATAGAATCCTATGGTTTGTTCCTCGCCTGTTTTGACCATATAGCCTGGTGCATTTATTTTTCTACCATTCATTGCTATGTGTCCATGTACAATGAAGATCCTTGCCTGTTTTGCTGTGTTTGCAAGTCCCAGGTTATGGACAACTGTTTCTAATCTTCTTCTAAGTACATCTTCAACTGTTAAATCAAGTATGTCTTCGAGTTTTGCATCTGCCTTGAGCATGCCAAGTCTTTTTATATGGTTTAAGAGTTGTGCTTTTTCAACTTCTGCATGTTCTGTATCCATACCTAATAAGAACCTAGCATCTCTTCTATATCTTTTAATGGTAGTTTCAGCTTTCCAAACTTCCTTTTTTGTTCTGAGCCCATATTTAACAACTAGTTTATTTTCTGCTTTTATACGAGCTGCATTCCATGGGTGTGATGGTGTATCATATTGTTTTCTTGCCTTTCGTGGATGTCCCATACTATAACCTCCTTACTATGCTCTTCCTCTTCTCCTTCTAACTCCAACAGATGAACCTTTCCTGAAGGTTGATTTAGTTCTCTGACCCCTGACTGGGAGTCCAACTTCATGCCTTCTACCTTTGTAGCTTCTTGTTTTCTTCATTCTGTTTAAGTCATCCCTTAATCTCATTGTAAGGTCAGATTCTATTAGGTGGACTGTTTCACCAGTTTCATAATCATTACGTCTGTTTAACATCCATTCTGGTAATTCAAATTTTTGAGGTGCTTTAACAGCTTCTTCAAGAACCAGAACATCTTTATCTGGCAGGTATCCTATTTGCATTGTTGCATCAAATCCAGCCACTGTGCACAGTGCCCGTGATAATGCCCTTCCAATACCTTTAATATCTGCAAGAGCATTTTCAATTGTTTTTTTACCGTCTACATCCCTACGGGAGATACGGACCATGTGTTTAAATTCCTCTTCCATAAATTAACCTCCACTTTCGTGTACAAATTTTGTAATCTTAGTTTGTAAAAAAAATTTATTTTATTTTTTTATGATCATCTGAAAAAATTCATAATTTTCATATATAATTGGGATTATATTTGTGAAAATTTTTTGATATTTTTTTCATACGATCTATAGATCGTTTTTTTTTACTTCTAAAATATCTGTGAACGCCGGGACTGGGATTTGAACCCAGGCGGAGACGAACTCCACAAGATTTCCAGTCTTGCGCCTTACCAGGCTAGACTATCCCGGCATGAAAAACCGTCTTTAAACCCTTAAATTTTAACCGTACAGCACAGATAAATAGAATATTATTTATCATTCTAAACTTTCCAGTTATATAACTGGTTTTTAAACTTAATATGTTTATTTAAATCCGGTATATGGGTTTAAAGTATATATTAATGTGTCTTTTGGCCTCGCCCCTAATTTTATTTTTTTAGAGGTTCTACGGTGTAAATTTTTTGGGAAGTTAAATGTTTAAAGAACAGTGTTTTACTTCCACATCTTTGGATATGTTTCAGGTTCCATAAATACCTTTTTTATATTTACCATTATTCCCTTATTTGATTTTAGAATTCCTGCAGAATTTTCAACAGTTTCACCTGCTGCAACAAGCTCACCTTTAAGTGTGAGAACTCTAACAGTTTCTCCTTGGTCAATATCCGGGGAAAGTTTCAGAATTCCTCCTGAAGCAAGATCTGCACCATGGCATATGGCATCCACAGCTGAATCTCTTACTATTACCTGTTTGAGATGTGTGACTGCAGCTTCCATTGGAAGTATGCATTTTCTGATTTGTGTTTCATCATTTTCTTCTGTTAGGTAATAGTAAGCATCTGTTAGATCTTGAAGTGTTTTAAGTGTTTCGTCTTCAGTGAATGGTCCGGACTTTGTTCTTCTAAGTTCTGCCATGTGAGCACCACATCCAAGTGCTTCTCCAATGTCATGACAATACTTTCTGATGTATGTTCCTCCTTCACAATTAATGCGGAAGAGAACATCCTTACCATCAATTTCTAGGATGTTAATATTATATATTGTTCGTACCCTTAACTCACGTTTCACAGCTGATTTAAGGGGTGGTGTTTGGAATATTTTTCCTGTAAATTCTTGGAAGATATTCCTAATTCTCTGTTCATTTATTTCCTCATGAAACCTCATAAGGCATACATATTCCTTAGGAGCACCTAAAAGCATTTGGATAACACGTGTTGCTTTGTTTATTCCTATGGGAAGCACACCTGTAACACGAGGATCAAGTGTGCCGCCGTGTCCTGTTTTTTCTACGTGAAGAATTCTTTTTACCCATGAGTCAATTTCATGGGATGTTGGGCCCATTGTTTTATCTAGGTTCACAACTCCTTTAGAGATGTGTTCTTTTATTGGTCGCTCATCAGGTTTAGATCCAAAATATGGATCTGTTTCACCTTCAGCTTTTATGAGAAGTTCTGCCATTAAAATGACCTGTTATAAGACGTTGTTATTTATTCTTTTATTAACTATTTATTTTCATTGTATGTTGATATCATATTTTTACAACGTCATCTTTAACTTAAGCAATTGCTGCTTCAAGTTCTTTTTTTATTGTTTCAATATCATCTGATTTTATTTCCATTGTCTGGTCAACTGGTTCGAGATGTTTTATGTTGCATTTTCTGTTTTTCATTGCGGTTCCAACTACTTCAACAAATTTGTCATCTATGACTTCAACAATAACACATTTCTCGCCTGCTTCTCTTCCTGCTATTTTAACACATATTCTTCCTACTTCTATTGCTGGCATGAAATCACCTCAGTTACTTTTAATATAATCTCTGCTATACCTTCGGGTTTGAAACTATGGCTATTTATAACTATATCATAAACTTCCATATTTCCAATATCGATTCCGTGTATCTCTTGATAACGGGTGGCTTCGCTTTTTCCTCTTGTAATAATTTCTTTTCTTACTGTTTCTCTGGTTTTGCCTTCCCTCATACATATTCGTTCTATTCGAATATCTTGGGGTGCTACAAACCATAATTTTAGGTCTGCTTCAACAAAGTATGCTGAAAGTCTACCCTCAACTATTAAATCTTTATTTTCTTTGGCTAATTGAGCCTGTCTGCTGTCGATTTCTCGATCTATTTCATCGTTACCTTCGGCGAATTTACCAAACTCCATTATATCCATACCTCTTTCAACTGCCATTTGACGAAATATTTCGCCTGCTGATAAATAAGGTATATGAAGTTTTTCCGACAGTATCTTTGCAGCTGTTGTTGTGCCGCTTCCTGC
>JAQVTJ010000016.1 GCA_028700095.1 Methanobacterium sp.
CTATACATATCCTTTTGAGTATTTTTTTACTAATATCCTCTATTGAGGCTAGTGCTTTTGAATTCTTATGGTTAACAAGTGCTTTACCTTCCATATCTGCCTTAATAACTAATGGGTCTTTGGGAATAGTTTCAATAATATTAATTTCCAAGTCTATGAGTTTGGATTTCATAAATTGTTCTTCTTCAACATTTGAAACTTTATTAATAACACCTACTATATCTTTTATACCAATGTCCAATGCAAGTCTTTTAATACGTTCAGCAGTTTCAATTGATTTAAGACCAGGTTCAACAACTATTATCATTATATCAACAGCTTCGGCTGTTTTTCTTCCTAAATGTTCAACTCCAGCTTCCATATCTAATATGATCATTTCATCTTTTTTAAGAATAAGATTTCGCATTAAAGCCTTTAAAAGTACAGATGCGGGACATACACACCCTTCCCCTCCTTTATCAACTGTGCCCATTACAAGAAGTTTTAAATTGCCTTTTTCATCATAATCTATTGAAAGAGATTCTGGAAGATCAGATATTCTAGGATTAATCTTAAAAACTTCTCCAAATGAAGATCCAGGCTCTGCACCTGTCCTTTCTTTTATAAGATTCCTCATCTTTGATATTGGGATAATTTTAGTATGTATTCCAAGACTTGATGCTAAGTTCATATCAGGGTCTGCATCGATAGCGAATACTTTATAAGTCTGTGAAAATAAACATGCCAATGTGCCTGAAAGGGTTGTTTTTCCAACCCCTCCTTTTCCAGTTATTGCAATTTTCATCATTTCACGATCCAGTTAATAGGTAAATATTTGATGTTTTTTAATTGGAAAATGGAGTTATAAATATAATATTGAATATATTATAGGGGCAACGTTTATTATACTTATAGACTAAACTTTCTAGAAAGGAGGATTATTTATGGTTAGAGCATATACTAGAAAAGATTATATCAGAAAAATTCCAGGTTCAAGAATAGTTCAATATGATATGGGTAACCTTTCAGCAGAGTTCCCTTTAAAAGTAACATTAGTTGTTAAAGAAGCAGCACAGTTATCTCACAATGCACTTGAAGCAGCTAGGATAGCTTCAAACAGGTACATGCAGAGAAAAGCGGGAAGAATGGGTTATCATTTAAAGATAAGGGTTTATCCTCATCATATAGTAAGAGAAAATCCAATGGCTACAGGAGCAGGTGCTGATAGGGTACAGGATGGTATGAGAAAAGCATTTGGTAAAGCTGTAAGCTCTGTTGCAATTGTAAAACCAAACCAAAAGGTTTTAACTATTTATACTAACAAAAGAAACTTTAAAGATGCAAAAGAATCATTAAGAAGAGCAGCAATGAAGTTTCCGGTAACATGTAGGGTTGAAGTAGAAGAAGGCGCAGAATTAGTTAAATAAATACAAAAAAAAGAGTGTTTAGCATGAAGCATGTCGAATTTTTTGAAGAACTGAGAAAGGAAGATGTTGCAATAGCAGGCGGAAAAGGAGCAAACCTAGGTGAATTAACAAATGCAGGAATACCAGTACCTCCTGGTTTTGTTGTCACATCCAAAACCTATGACAAATTTATAAAAGAAACAGGAATCTTCGATGAAATAATGGACATTCTTGATGCTAGTGATGTTAACAAAAATAAAGAACTTCAGGCATCATCAGTTAAGATAAAAAAAATAATAACAGAAACAACAATGCCTGATGAAATTAAAAACATCATAATCGAAGCATATAATGCATTATGCCATAGAATTGGTAAAGATGAAGTTTTTGTTGCAATCAGATCATCTGCAACTGCAGAAGATCTGCCAGAAGCATCTTTTGCAGGTCAACAAGATACCTATCTTAATATTAAGGGCAGTGATGATGTTGTTAGATATGTACAAAAATGTTGGGCATCTCTTTTTGAATCACGTGCAATATTTTATAGAGAAGAAAATGATTTTGATCATTCTAAAGTTTATATAGCTGTTGTTGTCCAGGAAATGGTTAATGCAGAAAAAGCAGGTGTAATGTTCACTGTGCATCCATCAACTGGTGAAGAAAAAATTCTTATAGAAGCAGCATGGGGTTTAGGAGAAGGAGTTGTTTCAGGAACAGTAACACCTGATACTTGCTGGTATGATAAAGAAAAAAATGAAGTTATTAACTACAAAACCAGTGATAAGAAGGTGAAATTTGATCGTGATCCTAATACAGGGCATACTGTAAAAGTTGATTTACCTGAAGATATTCGTGAAAAACGTGTTTTAAGTAATGAAGAAATAACACAACTTTCAAAACTTGGAAAAAGAATTCACAAACATTATAATTTCCCCCAAGATACAGAGTGGGCAATTGAAGGTGGTAAAATTTACATGCTACAATCAAGACCAGTAACAACACTTGGCAAGGAAAATAACAACCCAAAAACAGAAGAATCTGAAGAAAGAATTATAATTACCAAAGGACTTGGAGCTAGTCCCGGTATGGCATCTGGAACAGTTAAAACTGTTAAAAATACTGATGAGCTTGATAAAATAGAAATTGGTGATATATTAGTTACTGTTATGACAACACCAGATATGGTTCCTGCAATGAAAAGGGCAAATGGAATTATAACAGATGAAGGTGGAGTTACTTGCCATGCAGCAATAGTATCAAGAGAACTGGGAATACCATGTGTAGTTGGTACAAGTGAGGGAAGTAAGATTCTTAAAGAAAATTCTACTGTAACAATTGATGGTAGTAAAGGTTTTGTATATGATGGAAAGTTAGCAGAAAAAAAAGACTCTAAAAACAATGAATCAACACATTCTCTTATCCCTAATCCGCCAATAACAGTAACAGAAGTTAAAGTAAATGTTAGCATGCCAGAAGCGGCTAAAAAAGCTTCACAAACAGGTGCTGATGGTGTAGGTTTGCTTAGAACTGAGCATATGATGTTAGCTTTAGGTGTACATCCTAAAAAGTTCATTATTGAAAATAGAGAAGATGAACTTGTCAAAGCTTTAGTTGAAAATATTTTAACAGTTGCAGATGCATTTTATCCTAAACCAGTATGGTACAGAACATTAGATGCTCCTACTGATGAATTTAAATCACTTGATGGTGGCGAAGATGAACCCTATGAACACAATCCTATGTTAGGTTGGAGAGGTATCAGAAGGGAACTTGACGAACCTGAAATATTAAGAGCAGAATTTAAAGCAATAAAAAAACTCCATGAAGAGGGATATACTAATATTGGTGTTATGCTTCCACTGGTTCAACACCCAGATGAACTTAAAGAAGCTAAAAAAATAGCAAGAGAAGTTGGATTAAATCCTCAAAAAAACATAGAATGGGGAATAATGGTTGAAACCCCGGGTGCTGCTTTAACAATTGAAGATTTCATTGCTGAGGGAATTGATTTTGTTAGTTTCGGAACAAATGATTTAACACAATACACAATTGCAATAGATCGTAACAATGAAAATGTTGCAAAACTCTATTCAGAGAGACATCCTGCAATTATGAAATTAATTGCAATGGTAATTAAGGAATGTAATAAAGCAGGTGTTAAAACAAGTATATGTGGACAAGCAGGAAGCATGCCAGATATTGTTGAACAACTGGTTGAACTTGGAATTACAAGCATATCTGCCAATACAGATGCTGTTGCAGTTGTTAGGGAAGTTGTTGCACGTGTTGAAAAGAAAATAATACTTAAAGCAGCAAGAAAAGCCTTACAAGAATAATTATAAGTAAAAAAATTAAATACTTTCTATATTTTTTTTTATTTATCTCTTTTTTTTTATTAGATTAAAAAAAAATATTTAAAAAATATTTTTTATTTTTTCATACATTTTTTTGATAGTGATAGCAATGGAAGATAAAGGAAGATCAAAAACTGAAGTTTTCAGACAACTTAAAATATTTAAAAAAAAGGACATGACACATCTTTCAGGTAAAATATTAGGGTCAATGTGTACCTGTCCACATCCAATAGGATTAAAAGCATATCACATGTTTTTAGAATCTAATCTAGGAGATCCTGGCCTTTTTAAAGGAACTAAGACTATGGAAAAGGAAGTTATATCTTTATTAGGTGATCTTTTAGGTAAACAAGATATTTATGGTCATATAATAACAGGCGGAACAGAAGCTAATATAATGGCAATGAGATCTGCAAGAAATTTTGCCATGGAGAAAAATCCCAAAATAAAAGATCCTGAAATAATAGTTCCTAAATCCGCACATTTTTCTTTTAAAAAAGCTGCAGATATGCTTTGTTTGAATATTATAGAGGCCCAACTTGATAATGAATATAAGGTAGATGTTAATTCTATTAAAGAATTATTATCTAAGAACACTGTTGCAGTGGTTGCTGTTGCAGGAACAACAGAGCTTGGTAAAATTGATCCTGTGGAAGAAATTTCACATATATGTTATGGTAATAATATTTATCTCCATGTTGATGCGGCATTTGGAGGTTATTCAATTCCATTTTTAACTGAAATGGGTTATGAATTTCCTAAATTTGATTTTGGACTTAGGGGGGTGTGTTCAATAACAATAGATCCACATAAAATGGGACTTGCACCAATACCCACTGGTGGTATTCTTTTCCGTGAAAAAAAGTATTTGGAAGCAATGAGTGTTGAAACACCATATCTTACTGAGGACAGACAATCAACCTTAGTTGGAACAAGAACAGGAGCTTCAACAGCTGCTACATGGGCTCTTATTAAATATCTTGGAAGAGAAGGATATAAAACTGTTTCAGATCAATGTATGAAAATAACTAAGCTTTTATATAATGGTATAATTGAATCTGGTTTTGAAGTTGTAACAGAGCCTCAGCTGAATATTATTGCTTTTAAATCAAAAAAAGTATCTGTTGATGAACTTGCATATAAACTTGAAAATTTAGGTTGGGCTGTTTCCAAATCTTCATATCCTCGTGCAATACGAGTTATAGTAATGCCACATATTAAGGAAGAACATGTAAAAGTATTTATAGAAGATCTTAATAGTTTGGATTTATAATTATGGGGGGTTTTTTTATAGTATGCAAGATAAAAATAACAGGTTTGGCCAGGTAAAACATATCAATACTCCAATAAACACCTTAACAATTCAAGATTTACAGGTTGGAGATAAAATAGAGGTGTATGGTACTATTTTAACAGGTAGAGATGCTGCACTTCCTAAACTAGTTGATTCTATAAAGATAGATAATTGTTTTTATGATCTTGAAGGATCTGTTATTATGCATACTGCTGTTAGTGATGCTGGCATTTCTCCAACTACAAGTAATAAAGAAGAGATTGAAGAGAGCATACCATGTCTTGCTAAGTCTGGTGTTAAAATACATATAGGCAAAGGATCACTTACAAGTAACACAGTTAAATTGTTAGATAAGTATGAATCAATATTTGCAGTTACACCTCCAGCAGCAGCACTTTTATCTAGTAAAGTAATTTCAAGAAGGGTTGTTGCATTTGCAAATGAAGGTATGGAAGCTATTCATTTATTAGAAGTAGAGGGTATACCTTGTGTGGTTGCAGCAGCCCATGGTAAGACTATCTACTAAAATAATTTAGTTTATATTAAAAATAGATAAAAAATAAAATTATTTATTATAGGGTTTTCCAAAGGAAATATCTCCTGCATCACCAAGTCCAGGAACTATATATCCTTTACTATTAACTTCATTATCAATTGCACAAGTATAGATTTCCACATCATTATGATATTTGGAAATTTTTTCTATTCCTTCTTTGGATGCTATTGCATTAAATATTATAATTCTTTTTGGAATACCCTGATTTTTTATTTCATCCAATATTACCTTGAGGGTATTGCCTGCAGCAAGCATTGGATCAGCAATTATAACAATTTTCTCATTAACTAGGGGAATTCTTGAATAATTTACATTTACTTTAAATGGAGGGATATCTTCACGCCATGCACCTACCACTCCACATTTAGATTCATTAAATACTTTTAATATCCCATCTACAAATGGTATTGCAGCTCTAAGAACATTTATAATAATTATATCTTTTTTATCTTTAATTCTAACACATTCAGATATTCCTAAAGGTGTTTGTACATTTATTTTCTCTTTTTTAAGTGTGTCTGCTAAAATATAACCCATTATCCTACCAATTTCCATTATATTTTCCCTAAAATCTTTGCTGTTAATTCCTGATCTTCTTATTTTACTAATATGATCCTGTACAAGTATGTTCAACATGTTTTAGTATCATAAAAATTTCTCCTTTAAATATTATTAAATAAACCTTCAATTATATTGTGACATCTCATGTTTTTAATTAATTTAATAAACTGTTAAGTTAATTATTTCATTGCATAAATATATTTTATATTTTTCTATATATCTTTTATAAAAATATATAGGATTTGTTTTAGCCATAAATATAAAACACTATATACTATATCAGCGGATATTTTATGGTTTTTTAAAAAAAATGTAGTATAAAGATAATAAAATTTATAAGAATAAATTTAATTGGGAAAATCCAAAGAATTTTTTAATAAAATATTTTTATATTTCAATATTTTTATATTTCGTTAATACCTTTTTACCATGTGCAGTTGGAATAATCTTCAATTCACTATTTTTAAAGTCTAATTCATATTCTTTTCCATCAAATAGTGTATGTAAAAATTTGGAAAGTGCTGCAACCTCTGAATGTGGTTGGTTAGTTACAGAAACATTCCAATTTGATTCTTGATAAACTTTAGAAGGAACCCTTGAACCTCCTACAATAATTAACTTATCTTTGGATGATTCTCTTATTTTTCCTGTTATAACTTGAACAGCTTCACCATACATTGTAAGATGAACTATTTCTCCTCCATTTTCTTTCCAATTATCTATAAATTTATCCCATTTTTTACAATATTCAATTTCAAAGCTTCCTCCCCACCGTTTTACAACATCTCTAATATTTTCCATTATCTTTTTATCATGATCTCCGCTTAATATAACCTTAGAAGCCCCAAATGCTCTTGCTGTTAAACAAACATGGGTTGTTATTCTAGCATCTCTAACCCGTCTGTGATCTAATCTTAAAACATTAACATTCATTTTTTTCTCCACCTTGAAAATAATAAAAATTTTATCATAAAAAAAAATAATATTATATTAAATATAATCTTTTTTTTTGTTGGATATTATTTTATTTCTAAATTTAGAAACTTATAAAATTTAGATGATTAGCTAATACAACAAGTATCAAAATTGTCAACATCTTTGAAACCTCATTGGAAGTGCCTAAAATATCTCCTGTAGCCCATTTAAAGTTTTTCTTTGCAATTAATGCAACTAAAGTACCTGATAGAATACCTATTGTTATTCCAATTATTCCTAATATATTAAATATAAGAAATCCAATTGAAGATGTTAGAATGTAGGATATTATTAAAGTTTTCATGTTCATGGCATTAATAAAATATTTTCCTGTACCATTAGGGTAGGCTTTAGAAAATGTTGCACAGCTAACAATACCCATTTTTGCTGCTATTTCTGAAATAATGATTATATAGAAAATAAGCCCTAGTGGAATAGATGCTATTGATGCAAAGGTAATAAGACCTACAATTAGAAGATAGGCCATTCCTCCGGTTCCAATTCTTTTATCTCTCATAACTTCTATTTTCTTTTCAACAGTTCCATGTACCATCATCCCATCTCCAAAATCTATAAGGCCATCTAGATGATGGAAACCTGTAAACCAAATTGAAAAACTATAAATCAAAGCTGCTGCTATCAATTGGGGCATATGAATTAGATCAATAACTAAAAATCCAAAGGCACCAACAATTATTCCAATACCTGCACCAATTATTGGCCATAACCATATATAAGATGCCATTTCCTTAATGCTTGTATGTATATTTAGGGGGAGTATTGTTGAGAAGGATATTAAACCAATAAAACCATCCACCCAATATTTTATAGATTTATTACTGTGATTAAATTTTGACATAAATAATATTCTCCAAATTAAACTTCAAATATTTTTGACATACATCCTGCAATAAGACCTGCGAATATATCATCAAGAACAGGACCTAATTTACTTATAATGCCAGGTTTTTCCTCATCATACCTTTTAAAGTTGAAAATTGCTTTAGTACCTGCTATTTGATTTGCAACAGACATTCCAAAAACCTCATCTGAATACAGGTATGCTGGATCAACATCAACATCAACACCTAAAACTCTATGTTTTTCATAATCTTCTTCAAGCCTGATCCCTGCTATTATAAATGATACTACATTAAGATCCTCTAGAGAATGATATATTTGTTTTCTAAGTTTTTCACAGATTTCTGGTGTTTCTTCAACACCCACAACTAGTTCCATACCTGCATCTACAAGATCATCAACCTCTACACCCACATCTCTCATATATTCCAGAACATCTTTTGGATAACCATTATAACCCAGAGCATTATTAACTGCTTGTCTAACACCACTTTGCACTTCTTTAACTAATATATTGGTCTTTTGGGGGGATATTGTATCATTAGAACCTGTTGATGCTATAATAATTGATTCATTATCCTCAAGATCAAATGGATCAAATGAAAAATGATTTATAACACCCATGTCCCATAAAGCCGCAGCTTTAGAGTCTATAACTGATTTTAATATCATTATAAGTGTTTTTGTATCAAGATCATGTTTTATGAATAATAAAATACTTAAAAATAATTTATTTCCAGGATATATATTAACAAATATTGTAATATTTTCTGTGTTTAAAGCATCAAATTTAACCAACTCTTGGGGACTTAATATTGCTGTGGTGGGGTTTTCTATTTTTTTAAATTCAATAATTGCATTTAAATATTGATTTTTTTCTTTAAAAATTTCTTCATCATCTATTTCACCAATAGTATATGGAAGGGGTTGTTCTCTGTTTCCCATTCCATGATATATAATAGACTTCACATATCCCATTCCATTTCCCATTCCATTTCCAATTATATGAAATCCATTATCTCTGTAAAAAACTGTTGTATCTTTGTCTTTTTTAATCTTAATATCATCTATACAAATATTGGTTTCCATACCATTTTTCCCCTATTATTAAAATTTTCATATGAATTATTAATTAGAGCAAATGAATATTCAATTAGATTTAAATATCTAGATGTTATATGCAAATATTTTGGATTTATATAACATATTATTTGGATTAATTTTAATTGAATATCTGTTTATTATATTATACTATTATTTTAGTCTACTTCCAATTTTTTTATATATTGATAATAGATAAATTATTATTATAATTATTACAAAAATAATTATTAGGTGATTAGTATGAAGGTACATCTTCGTGTCTTTGTTGGGATTGAAAATCTGGGAAAGGCTATTAATGCCCTTACTGATGCAGGAATAACTGGATTTTATATTTTAGAGTATAAAGGAATGTCTCCTCAAGATTGGAAAGGATTTTCTATAAAAGAAGACCCAGAATCTACTATAGCTTTGATAAGAGATTATGCACAGGATGCTGTATTAGTATGTACAGTTGTTGATGAGGATAAAGTCGATGATATTGTTGAAACAGTAGAAGAATCTCTTGAAGGGGAAAAATATACAATATTAGAAGTTCCAATTAGAAGAATTATTGTAAGATATGGTAGTAATAAAAAGAAGACACATAAAAAAACAGAACAATAACTGGATTTAAAAAATATATTTTAATTCCAAGCCAGTTATATAAAAAAAATCGAAAAACTATAGAGGAAGCAAAGTAAGTGTATGGAATTAGAAAAATATTCAAATATTTTATAGATTTGAGATTATCTTACCTGTATTATATAAGAATATAAAACTTTTATATTATAATTTAATACAGCAATTAACTCACTATATAGAAGAATTATAATAGCAACTATAATAAAAACTGCAAAGAATCTAATCCATGATATTTAACACTCCTTTATAATTTATCATACCCATTATTATCTAATTTAAACCATTCTAATACTCTAAATTATATAAAAAAAAATTTTTTTAAGGGGAGATTAAATGATAAAAAAAGATCATCTATACATGGAGGAAGCAATAAAGGAAGCAAAAATATCTTTAAAGGAGAATGGAATTCCAATAGGGGCGGTTCTTGTTGAAAACAATAAAATTATAGGTAAGGGGCATAATAAGCTTTTACAAGGTGAATCATCAATTTTACATGCTGAAATGGATTGTATTGAAAGTGCAGGGAAACTTAAAGGTGTAGATTATAAAAAATGCACATTATATACAACATTATCTCCGTGTGAAATGTGTTCTGGGACAATAATACTTTATAAAATTCCTAGAATAGTGATGGGTGAAAATGAAACATTGAAAGGTCCAGAAGAATATTTGATTGAAAATAATGTAGAATTAATTAATATGGATCTTGAAAAATGTAAGATGATTCTTAAAAGTTTCATAATAAAACATCCCGATTTATGGAATGAAGAAATGGAAAGAGTTCATGATTAAAATTGGATAAAATATTAAAATCTTTCTAAATTTACAAATAATAATTATTCGTGATAAAAATGACTGTTATAATAGATCCTCAAAACTCAGGAATTTCTGGTAATATGATTATTGGGGCATTAGTTGATTTAGGTATAGATTCTGAAGGCTTAATAGAAGTTATGCAACATTATGCATCATATTTTGGTGATATTGATGTTAATATTGAGAAGGTTAATAAGTCAGGAATTTCAGCAAGCTTTGCTAATGTGAAATGTAAAGATAAAAAAACCATCCACTATACAGATTTAAT
Organism: Methanobacterium sp.; assembly: GCA_028700095.1. GTDB lineage: Archaea > Methanobacteriota > Methanobacteria > Methanobacteriales > Methanobacteriaceae > Methanobacterium_B. Next base: position 10,796 of record JAQVTJ010000016.1, read on the forward strand.
AGAAATTTTAGATGGAATAGTACATCCTAAAGTATCATCTGATACAATAAAACTGTCTAAAAAAGTTTTCAGAACACTTGCAGAAGCAGAGGCTAAGGTCCATGGTACTACAGTAGATAAAGTACATTTCCATGAGGTAGGTGCAGCTGATGCAGTTGCAGATATTGTTGGTGCAGTTTATTGTTATCATAAACTTGGAATGGATAATGAAAAAGTTTATGGGATGCCAGTTGCACTTGGTGGAGGTAGAATTAAAGCAATGCATGGAGTTCTAAGTGTACCTGCTCCTGCAACATTGGAAATTCTTAAAAATGTCCCTGTATTTGGTGGTCCTGTGAATTTTGAACTTACAACACCCACAGGAGCAGCTTTATTAGTGAATTTTGTCAGTGAATTTACTAATTTCTATCCATTAATAACCAATAAAAATATAGGTTATGGTGCAGGAAATATGGATCTTTCATTACCAAATACACTGAGAATAATTAAAGGAAATTCTGAACTTGAAAAAGATCTAGTATCTATTCTTGAAACCAACATTGATAATGTAACAGGAGAGTTAATGGGACACCTATTCAATGTATTGATGGATAAAGGTGCAAAGGATGTGAGTATTATATCCACATTAACAAAAAAAAATAGGCCAGGATATCTTTTAAGGGTCATAGCAAAATCTGTAGATTGTAACATGCTTTCAGAAACAATTATAAGAGAAACAGGTACTCTTGGAGTGAGAATTATACCTTTTGTTCATAGAAATATAGTATCAAGAAAAATTGTTCCAATTAAATTTCATATAAATGGAAATCCAGTAGAAATAAAAATCAAAGTAGGAATGATAGGAGATGACATAATAAGTGCAAAACCTGAATATGAGGATGTGCGAAAGGTATCATCTGAAATAGACCTACCTCTTAAAGAGGTTATGGATCTTGCAAATAAAGCATTTAATGAAATTTCTGAACATATCCAATTATATAAAAAACCTAAAAATAAAGGTATTTGAAATGAAAAAGAAAAAAATTGCAATATCCGTACTTTCTGGAGGATTAGATTCCACAGTTGCTACTACCATGTTTAAGGATACACATCATATACATGCCATAACATTTAACTACGGCCAAAAAAGTGTTGAAATGGAAATAAAAGCCGCATCAAATGTTTGTAATGATATTGGTGCTGAACATACTGTTATAAATTTACCCTGGTTTACAGAGCTTGGAAGATCTGCACTAACCTCAAGTAGAGATATACCAGAACCAACATTGGAAGATCTTGATAATAAAACTGTTTCAATTAAAACTGCTAATATTGTATGGGTTCCAGGACGTAATATTGTATTTACAGCCATAGCAAATTCATTTGCAGAATCCCAAGAAGCAGATACCATAATTGTTGGGTGGGACAAGGAAGAAGCAGTAACATTTCCTGATAACTCTAAAGAATTTTTAAATGCATTTAATAATTTATTAGATGTAGGTTCTTTTGATAAAATAAAAATCAAAGCCCCACTTATAGATATGGACAAAGAAAACATAGTTAAGTTGGGATATGATATAGAAGCACCATTACACCTAAGCTATTCCTGTTATAAAGGATTTTCATCTCATTGTGGTGTTTGTGAATCTTGTATGAGGCGTATAAGGGCATTTAAAAGGGTAAATATAAAAGATGAAACTATTTACTCCTAATATTAAATATTTTCATCTTTAAATATATTAATTTTATATCTGAAAAAATTAGAGGTATTTAAGGATTTTATATTGGGTTTTATTATTCTAAAAAAATGAGAATTATGACATATTTATTTAATAATCATTAGGATTTCACCTGCACTAACTGTATCTCCTTCTTCAATAAATATATCCTGGATAATTCCTGAAATAGACGCATGTATATCATTTTCCATTTTCATGGCTTCTAAAACAGCAACAATATCTCCTTCTTTTACTTTATCATCCTGTGCAACTTTTAACTTTAATATCATACCCTGCATACTAGATGTTACACCACCTGGCACAGAACCAGTTGGTGCTTTTGTACTGTCTGATTCTATTTCCATATATCCTGTTGGAATAACTTTAACATCGAAAAGCTCACCATCTACTTCAACATTATATTCTGTTGGAAGTGCACCTGTATTGGTATTTTCAACTTCTGGAGCTTTTTCAATGGGTTCTTCTACAGCTTCGCCTTTAAGAAATTTAGGTGCAATTGCAGGATAAAGAGCATATGTTAGAACATCCTCATCTTTTTTGATTATTCCCATTTTTTCACCTTTAGATCTGAACTTTTCAAGTTCAGGTTCTAGAAGATCCGCAGGTCGACAATCTATTATCTCTATATTTCCAATTATTTTTTTTGCAACAGCACTATTTACAGGTGCAGGAGGCAGTCCATAAAATCCTTTAATATAATCTTTAACCTCTTTTGAAACATTTTTATATCTTTCACCACCCAATACATTCATAACTGCCTGTATACCTACTATTTGGCTGGTAGGTGTTACTAGGGGTGGGTATCCTAGTTCTGCACGTACTTTTGGCACTTCGTTTAATACTTCTTTATAACGGTCAAGTGCATTTTGTTCTTTTAGTTGTGAAACAAAATTTGAAAGCATTCCTCCAGGTATTTGGTAGAGTAATACATCAGTATCTATTTTTTCAGATATGGGATCTATAAGGCCACTATATTTTTTTCTTATATCTTCGAAATATTTTTTAATTTCACTTAGAAGTACTAAATCCAGTTCAGTTGAATATGGGGAACCTTCAAGTGCTGCAACCATACTTTCTGTAGGGGGTTGTGATGCACCTCCTGAAAGTGGTGATATTGCTGTATCAAGAAGATCAATACCTGCCTGACATGCAGCATAATAACTCATTGGTGTCATACCACTGGTACAATGACAATGTAAGTTTATAAGTAGGTCAGTTTCTTCTTTTAAGGTTGTTACAATTTCATAGGTATCCTGTGGTGATATAAGTCCGGCCATATCTTTTATAACAACAGAATCACATTCAAGTGATTCAAGTTCTTTTGCAAATTCCACATATTTCTTTAATGCATGTACAGGACTAGTTGTATAACTTATAGTTCCCTGAACATGGGCTCCTTGTTCTTTTGCTACTTTAATGGAAAGTTCCATATTTCTTATATCGTTAAGTGCATCAAATATTCTAAAAACATCAATCCCATTTTCATATGATTTTTCAACAAAATTTCTTACCACGTCATCTGGATAGTGTTTATATCCTACAAGATTCTGTCCTCGTAGTAACATTTGTAATGGAGTTTTCTTTACCAAATCTTTAAGTTCTACTAGACGTTCCCATGGATCTTCGTTTAGATACCTTATACAAGTATCAAATGTAGCACCTCCCCAGGCTTCCAATGAGAAAAATCCTACTTTATCCATTTTCTCGGCAATGGGTAACATATCCCTTGTCCTCATCCTTGTGGCAAGAAGAGATTGGTGTGCATCTCGAAATGCTGTTTCAATGATTTTTATCTTTTTCATTTTAACCCTCATAGTAAAAGTTTGGATTATGTTCAAGTGTCTTTATATAAATAGTCTGAAGTTCCTTATATATTTCGCAATTTTATAATATTAAAATTTAAAAAAAAATTTATGATATCGTTTTTAATTGAACAAGTATACAAACTAAATTATTTAATGAATATAAAAAAATAGCTTCTACTCAAAATAATAATAATATTTTATGTTTTACAGATAATAAAATCATTATTTTCATAAACTAATGTTGAGACTTTTGGTTTTAGTTCATCAATATTTTGGTATAATATTTTATTGTAATAATATAATGGAAACATTTCAGAATTAGCTTGATATCTATTTAATGTATTATAATCTGGGGGAAGTGTCAAACGTTTATCATATACAATATATCCTATGTTATTACTTTCAAAATATGTTTTTGAGGTATTATAATTAATATTTATAAACCCATAATTAATTGGCATTTCTGATTCTGTTGCTATGAAAACACCAGTATAAAGATTTGATATTGATATTGACTTGTTTTTATCCCCATTTATTTTAAACCAATTTGAAAGATCTGTTTCAGCTATTGTAGGTGGTGCTATTTGTACTGATCCAAATATTGTTTTTGCATAATATGATCCCATATGGGGATCTGATACATTTAAAACCCCAAATAATATTGATAAGAAAAAAATACATATTAGAAATGATGAACAAAATCTTGATGAAAAATTATTAAAATCTTGGAATCTGTAATAAATCTGACTTACACCAAATCCTCCAAGTATTGAAAGGGGAATAACAATATATATGAGAACCCTTGCAGATATTACATTAATTCCAATCCAATATGATTTGCTTAATAATAAAAGGATAACTATCCAAGTAAAAATATAAATATCTTTTTTTGTCTTGTTTTAATTGCAAAAATAGCTCCTATCACAGAAAATACAGTTAATAATAAACCAAAGTTACGAATATATTTAACAAAACTTAATGTTTGATTATAGTTGAGTTAGGTTTCAAAACCTAAAGCTGCGGTTATTCCTTGGTTTATTATATTCTGTATTAAAATAGGTTTTAATATTAAAATCACAAGTAAAACAACAATTACTATAACAGATAATGATAGTAGGAATAATCCATAATTTTTTAAAACATCTTTATCTTTGTATATTAACAGTTCTACAATTGTAAACATGGTTATTATTATAATTAAACATAAAAATGCTGCTTGATGTGTTGCAACAATTAAAACCATTAGTATTCCAGATATAAATGCATATTTTATCTTTTTTTCTTTTATAGAAGCATAATATAGATAAACTGCAATTGGTAAAAATATAAGGGCTAAATTTTCAGGTACAGGAAGCATGATTCTGTAGATAATAGTACTGGATATCATTAAAAAACCTGCATATATCCCTGCTATATTACCATAAAACCGCTTTGCAACATAAGTAACAGATAAAACAATAGAAAATGCTAGAATAGGTTGAATTGCCCTTGCAATTAACATATAATCAATATTCAATATTTTACCTAACACAGCAAATAAAAAATGAAAAAAAGGAGGATAGCCAATTTTTTGACCTATTGGTGCATTTAAAAGAGGTTTAACAAGTATAAATCCATTTTGGCTGTAAATTTTTGCGTATAACACATGGTATATTACATCCCAACTCATTGGCCAGGAATGTGTTAATGTAGGGATTATGTAACTAAAAATATTGAAATTGCAGGTAAAATTAATAATAATTTCTTCTGATATTTGGTAGATAGATACATTTTAGATTCCCTTTAATCTATATGTTTTATTTATCTATTACAAATGAAAATTTAAAGAGAAAAAATAATTTAGAAAATAATTTAAATTTAAAGAAATTTTTATCGTTCTATTTTTCCTGCTATGAATTCATCAACCATTTCACTTGCAATGTCATCTGTATATTGTTTTGGTGGATGTTTCATTGTATATGCTGAGATAGATTCTAATGGTCCGCCAATACCTCGTTCAAGTGCTAATTTACAACATCTGATAGCATCAATAACACAACCTGCTGAATTTGGAGAGTCTTCAACACTTAATCTCAGTTCAATATTCATTGGAACATCTCCAAAAGTCTTACCTTCCATTCTTAGGAAACATATTTTATTATCCCTTTGCCATGTTACATAATCACTTGGTCCTATATGGATATTTTCATCTTCAAGTCTTTCACCAAGAACAGATTGAACAGCTTCGGTTTTTGATTCTTTTTTTGAATCTAATCTGCTGCGATTTAACATGTTAAGGAAGTCAGTGTTACCTCCAGTATTAAGTTGGTATGTACGATCAACTTTCACTCCCCTTTCACGGAATAAATTTGCAAGGGTTCTGTGGGTGATAGTTGCACCTATTTGTGCTTTAATATCATCTCCAACAATTGGTATTCCTTTTTCTTCAAATTTAGTTGCCCATTCAGGATTGCTTACAATAAATACAGGCATATTATTTATAAATGCCACCCCTGCATCAAGTGCACACTGGGCATAAAACTTAGTTGCTTCTTCAGAGCCAACTGGAAGATAATTGATAAGAATATTAGCTTCACTTTCTTTTAATATTTTAACAATTTCTCTCTGGCTATTTTCCTCTCTATTAGAAACAATAAATGTGTAATCATCTTTATGATCAGCCATATGTGGTGCAACACCATCTAATATTTGACCCATTTTTACTTTAACATCCATTTTAGGTATTTCACTACAGAATACCTGGGTACAGTTGGGTTTTGCAAAAATTGCATCACTTACATCTTTCCCAACCTTTCTTTTGTCAATATCAAAGGCTGCAACTATTTCAATATCTGAAGGAGTATAACCTCCAATATCCCAATGCATTAATCCAATGGCTTCTTTTGGATTTTTATTTTTATAATAATATATTCCTTGTATTAGTGAGCTTGCACAATTACCAATGCCTATTATCGCTACTTTTATCTTCTTCAATTTACAACACCTTCTAAAACACTATTATATAAACGTTAATTGTGCCATGTTAATTTGTTCTAAAATCAATATATAATTCCATTCATGACCTTCTATCTCTTTAAAGAATGTTTACTTATTATACTATTAAATGTTTCGATCAAATCATATAAATTCAGTTAGGAAGAACTGGTTATTAGTGGTTTATACCATTATTAATTAATTTCCATCTAATTAAAAAAATTTATATAATCTATTATTTTAATACACCTAATTTATATATAAACATGTATATAAAATTTAATAGGGTTTTAATCGGATAAATAGATTTTAAAACATAAATAGGCCATTAGATAATGATGGTATTTATAATTTTTTTTTAAATTATTAGAATTAATATTCATATTTTTATTTGTAAATAGATTTAAATAAAAAAAAATGTAGGGGATATTTGGAATGTTTTAAATGAATTGTATTGTTTTTAAAATGTTATTATATGTTTGTTCTGTTTGGTTAATAGCATATGTTGGACATACATAGGTTATAACATAGTAAAAATTATTTTTATCTATTATGGTATGTTTAGATGCCATTGTACTTCCATAATTCCCAATTTGGATTGCTGGCTGATTATTTATTGAGGTAGATGATACTGAAGAATTAGATGTGTTCATTATTATGGAACTGGTACTTGGAATGTTTAAGGTACCTTCAGCTTTTTGTTGCATTTGAACTATTATATATGCAGGTTGTTTCTGTCCATTTTCATTTGGATAATCATTTGTAAATGTAACTTCTGAATATAATGAGCTGCTATTAAAATTTCCTACCATCTTATTATGTGACCATGCTTTTGAATATTCTAATGATATGGTTCCTGAATTGAAAGTGTTATTTCCTGGTAATGTAAATGCAATAACTACCACTACAAGAATTACTAGAATTATTATTCCAGATAACAAGTATTGATTTTTATTCATATCGAACCTCCAGATTTTTTTCTATTCATATTATTTGTTTTATGAAGATTATATATTTTTCTCATACAAAATAGTAATAAAATAATAAATAGGGATGATTTTTTTTTCATTAAATCAAATAAACAGTGGATTATTTAAAAATAGTTACAGTTAATTTTTTAGATTAATTAACTAAAATATAAAAAAAAAGAATAGTATAATCTATTAAAATGGATATTAAGACATATTTTTAGGTGTTAATATTTTTTAAAAAGTTTAATATGTAATTTAGTGTTATGTTTTGTTGTTCTTAGTGATGGTACTGTTATTATCTCCTTTTTGTATCCCATAATTACCAAAATTATAATGATTACTTCCATCTATAGTAATAAAAGTTGTATTTAAAGGATATTTATTAAGATTTTTAGAAATATCTTCTTCTATTGTAAGCCCATCTTGTGATCCTCTTATTGATAATACTTTAAGTAATGTTTTAGAAGCATTGATATTGGGATATGCTGCTAATATATTATTCCTTTAATTTTGTCCCTGTGATTTACAGCATAATCAGAAGCAAAAACACCTCCTAGAGAATGTCCTCCTATTATCCAAGTTATAATGGTGGTATGTTGATCAATAATTTCATCAGCTTGATTAGCACCGAAAAATGCTAAATTAAATGGCATTTTTACAATTATGGTAGTATATCCTTTTTGTGCTAATTTAGAAGCCAAAACAGAGTAAGATTCAGGTTGAATTTTAGCTCCAGGATAAAATATTATGCCTGTAAGGCTTTTATTTGTGAGAGGGGTAAATATAATGGAATTTGTTGTGTTCACTATATTATAGTATTCTGATGAGGACATTACTTCCAAAGAATTACTATCTGGAGTATAATAATCAGAAACATAGACTGTAAAACCAGTTAAACTTCCAATAATCAATATTAATATAATTATTAGTATAATTCCTTTTTTAAATTTTATAAATTTCAATTTAAACCCCCAATACATCATCCTGATTTTCTAATAGCCTTTTTTTGTGAATTATTCCAAATATACATTTATATTTTTAATTATAATTATAATTATTTTTTTTGAACTATTAATGTATTATATATTAATATAAAAAAAATAGAAGCATAGTAAATTAGAGTGTTAATAAAAATATTAGTTTTATATATTTTTTTGTTCTTAGAATATATTACTGACAAGATTATCTGACCAAGACGCTGCTATTGGGGTTGCTTTATGAACATCATTATTATGCTTCAAGAATTGTAGATATAATGGAAAAGAGAAGGATGAGTAATTTTATTAAAATTGAGTTTTCCTCAATATATTCTGTTTTAAAAAGACTTGAAGAAAAAGGATTAGTAGAGGTTAGGCTTCGAAACTTGAAAAATAACTCTTCAAGAAAGGTTTACTATATAACAGATAATGGTAAATTAGCAATGGAAGAGAAAATTAAACATATTTTATCTGTAAATAAAAAGCAAATATCATCATTGGACCTTGCAATAGCAAATATTCACATTTTAAATTATAAGGAAATAATGGAATGTTTGGAAAACTATTTGAAATCCACAGATGATCGTATTAAATTACTTGAAGAATCTGTTTTAAAACAAAAAAATAGTAATACTTCTTACAATGTAAATGCTCTTTTCTCACGTCCTCTTGTACATTTGAAAGCAGAAAAACAATGGGTTTATGATTTTATGAATATTTTAACTGAAGAAAAAAGAAAATAGATTTAAATGATTATTAGATATTAAAAATATATTAAAAAGGTGTTTAAATGGTAAAATATGACTATAAAAAGGATAATAAGAATTTATATTATCCTTCAGAGAAAGTTGTTTCTGTTGTGGATGTTCCAAGGATGAATTTCTTAATGATTAATGGTCAAGGTGATCCTAATACCTCCCAAGAATATCAGGATGCAATGGAGGTTTTATTTCCGATATCTTATAAAATAAAATTTTTATCTAAAAAACTTAACAACCAAGACTATATTGTAATGCCACTTGAAGGGCTTTGGTGGTCTGATAATATGGAATATTTTAGTATTGAAGATAAAAAATCATGGAAATGGACAGTTATGATAATGCAACCAGAGTTCATAACAAAAGAAATTATAAATATGGCAATTGAAGAAGTTAAAAGGAAAAAGGATCTAATATCAATATCTAAAGTCAGATTTGAAAAATTCAGTGAAAGATTATCTGCACAAATAATGCATACAGGACCATATGGTGATGCTGAATCTTTAACAATAGAAAAACTTCATGATTTTATCAATAAAAGCGGATATAAAATACGAGATAAACATCATGAGATCTATATAAGTGACATGCGCAGAACCAAACCAGCAATGCTTAAAACAGTAATAAGACAGCCAATAGAACAAAAATAATAACTTTTTCATTTTTTTTAATTTAATTAATAATTTGAAAAGCAAACCTCCTAAAAAAATATATTATATCTGAAATATATAAAAAAAAATCACATTAAACATTGAAAATCTAAATATAGTTAAATAAAAACTATTTTTTTTAAAATATTATTTATATTTATAAATTTTTAAAAATAAAATTAGGTATTAAAAAAAGTAATATATCCTTATTTTAGTTAATGGTTGATTAAATATATACTATAATTTAAATAGCTTGCTATACTCACCCATATTAAATAAGGAACTAATAATAATCCTGAAGGTCTGGAAATCATGAAAAATACGATGATATTTGCAAATATTGCAATCCAGAGTATTAATATTAAAATAAAACTACCGAATAATGAATGGAAGCTGAAAAATAATATTGACCATAGTAGATTTAATATTAACTGTACTCCAAATATTAGAAGTGCAAATTTAACATCTTTCCTATTAAAACCTTCACACCATATTAAAAATAAGGATATTCCCATTAAAACATATAATGTGGTCCAAACAGGTCCAAACAACCAATTTGGAGGTGCCCATGAGGGCTTGGAAAGGGAAGCATACCATGTGGAAATTTCAGAAATTGTTATTATAGATCCTAAATATCCAATTATCAATGGAATAAACACTGATATGAAAAACTTAGGAACTCTACTTAATTTATAGTTAAACATCTTTTTTTTACATCCTCATATTTTTTTTTTTATAAACTTTTTTTTAAGAAAATCTCTAAATAAAAACTATTTACATCTACTTTTTTTTTAAGCAATATTATTTAACTTATTCCCATTTGTAACAGGATAACCTGCTTTTTTCCAAGCTTTCATACTACCTAGGACATTTGTAACATTTTTATAACCATTCATTTGCAATATGGATGCTCCTATACTTGCTTTATATCCACTATCACAAGAAACAACTATATGTTTGTTTTTGGGTATTTTATCCAAATTATCCTTTAATAATCCTATGTATATATTATGAGATCCATTAATATGTTCTTTTATCCAGTCATTCTCTTTTCTAACATCTAATAAAAATAAAGAATTTTTACCCATATTTGGGAGTAAATCATGAACAGACCAGGTTGGAAGAGATTCAAAGTCTCCGGATCCCTCAAACCATACTTTAAATCCTCCTGATAGATATCCGCATACATTATCATATCCAAGTCTTATTAAATATCTTATAATCTTATCAATACGACTGTTATTTTCATCAATAATTATAATGGGTTGTTCATAATTTAAAAACCACCCTGCAAATTCTGGAAGACCATTGTACCATATATTTAATGTATTAGGTATGGCCCCCACTAAAAGCTGTTGGATCCCTAACATCTATAATTTGAGCATCTTTAGCCATTAAATCTTTAATTTCATGGATGGTTAAGGGTTTTAAATAAGGAAGTTTACATATTAAATCAGGCCCTTTTAAATTATATTCTTCCATTTTCTGGAAATATGGGGGTTTATATAACATTTCATTAATTTTTGCATCTATAAATCCTTTTTTATCATTTTTAAGTATTTTATTAGTTTTTTTCTCATATCCTATGGTTGTTAGTTCTTGTTCACGGATTTTTTCACCACATATTGATCTTGATCCATGTGCCGGGCATATAATAACATTATCATCTAGAGAAAGTATTTTTTTGAAAATACTATTATACAATGATTCTGACATTCGCCTTTTATTTTCTTCCCCATAAAGGTCACATCTTCCAGTTTCACCTGCAAAAAGACTGTCACCAGTAAATATCATATAAATATCATCAGAAACATTCCTATCTTTAACTGTTATTGAAATACTTTCATCTGTATGTCCTGGTGTTTCAATAATTTCTAAAACCAGGGATCCTATCTGAAATCTATCTCCTTCTTTTACAAAATTTCCATAAGCAAAATCAACACCATTCCC
>JAQVTJ010000103.1 GCA_028700095.1 Methanobacterium sp.
GTTTAATGGAATTTTTAAAGGATAATACACATGAAGAGTTACCGCAGAGAATATTTGAAGTGGGAAATGTGGCATATATTGATAATAAATCAGAAACAGGTACTAGGATAGTTAAAAAACTTGTTTGTGTAATTACCCATTCAAATGCTAACTTCACAGAAATAAAATCCATAACAGATTCTTTCATATCAAATATTGGATTAGAAATGAATATTGAATCATTTAACCATCCTACATTTATTAAAGGACGATGTGCAGCTATTAAAGGAGAATATAAAGATATAAATGGAGATATTAATATTAAAAAAGGATCTGTTAAAGGATTTTTCGGAGAAATAGACCCTGAAGTTATAACCAATTTTGATCTAGAATATCCAGTTGTTGCATTTGAAATAGAATTTAAAGATTAAATAATAATCAACTAAAAAAAAAATCATATAATTTTTTTTTATTAAAAACTAATAAAATATTAGAAAATTTATCTATTTTCTGAAAATATACCCTAACTTCTGTTAAGTTATTAGATAAATTTCAGACAGATTAATGGATAAACTCATAAAATTAACTATTCTAGAAACGAATATTAAAAAATGGGAGGATGGGGTTTAACAGATTAAAGCAAAAATCAAACTCAACTAATTATATCTTCCAAAATTTAGATTTTAACTTTAGGATTACAGGCTTTGTATTGGGTAAAATCAATAATATAAGTTGATGGATTAAAAATTTACTAACTTCTTAGATGTTATGTTAGTTCAATTAAATAATGGTAACAATAATATTTCTTGTTCTAGGTCCATCTAACTCAACAAAAAATATACTTTGCCAGGTTCCTAGTTCAAGTTTGCCATTATAAAGGGATTGTTTCACTGTTTCCAATTAAAAATGATCTTATATGTGAATCTGCATTATTATCAATAATATCATGTTTATAATTCTTATTTGAGGGTATTAAAATTTCAAGAATATTTTTAAAATCTTTTAAAAGCCCTGCTTCATCTTCATTAATAATAATGCCTGAAGTTGAATGTTTACTATATATATTTACTAATCCTGTTTTTATACTATGTTTTTCTATAATATCTTTAACTTCAACTGTAATATTTATAATATCCATCCTATTATGGGTTTTTAATTCAAATATTTCCATTAACATATTTTATCTGACAAGTCTTTTCTATAAATAGGATATAAAAGAAAAATATATTATTTTTATTTAAATTGTTTTTCTATATCTTGGTTACTCATAATACGTTCACAATAATAACATCTTAACATCAATGGTCCCATATCCATAACACTGAATTTACTTGTAACTGGTTCATTGGTGTTTGTTATACAGTTGGGATTGGGACATTTAAGAATTCCATTAACATGATTTGAAAGTGTTACTTTGCTTTTTCCAACAATTTCATAATCTCTTACAATATTTATGGTTGCTTTAGGTGCAATTAATGCAATTTTATCCACTTCCCGTGATTCAAGTTCTCTTCCTTCTACTTTTACAATATCCTTCTTACCCATGAGTGAAGACTTTACATTCATTGCAATTGTAACAGCAGCCTCTTTACTAGGTAATCCTAATATTTTAAGGACATTTAAAGCTTTATTTGCAGTTATATGATCTATAACTGTTCCGTTTCTAATTGGTTTAACCTTTAGTTCCTTTGGTGCTTTCATATTTTCCCTTTTAATAATTTTAGTAATTCTAAAAAAAATAATTAATATAAGATATTCATTTTATTCAATATAAGATTTATCTATAATATTTTATATACAATTTACCCAAGAATTTCGCTACTCAATAAAATATGATTGTAAAATATAATAAAAGTAATTAGATCATTATTTACACTTTTTAATATAATTATATAAAAATAAATTAAAATTAAAAAAAGAGATATTTAATAAATTTAGGTAAAAAAAAAAATTATTTATCTTCTACCCTTTTTATTTTTTCTCTTTTTCCCTTTCCTTGAAGTATTAACAGATTTTTCATCTTGAATAGATTTTTTTTCCTCTTTTTTATCTTTTGCAAGTAATAGTTCTATAAACTTAGCATAAACAGGTCTTGTTAGGAATATTCCTACTAAAACACCTATAATGGTTGTAAATGCAAAACCTGATAGAACACCTATTCCTGTAACTCCCCTTGTTATTCCAACATATGCTAAAGGTAACATAGATGCTATTAAAGTAGCAGCTGAGGCAAAGATAATGAAAAATGCATTGTTAATTTTAAATTTAAGTGCTGTTACTGTTTTTTTAGTTACAACACCTTCTTTTAATACTTCATCTGTTATAATTATCTGATCATCTACTCCAGTACCTATAGCTGCAAGAATACCTGCTATTGCAGGTAAATCAATTGTCCAATGTATTACTGAAGCAACACCTAGAATAAGCACAAGTTCTGCTAAACTAGTAATAATAATTGGAATTACCAATATAGGATTTCTGTAACGGATAAAGATAATTAAAGCAATAGCTAGAAGTGTAAGAACACCTGCAATAAGTGCACCATATTTAAATTGACTTCCAAGCTCTGCAGAGAGAGATTTAACACTCACAATTGAAACACTCACAGGAAGTGCACCTGATTCCAGAACAACCTGAATAGACTTAGCCTCCTCTTGAGCTGCTTCTTTTGTCTGATTCCCTCCTCTTATCTGTACATCTGTAGAAGCAGTACCGGTAGCTAGCTCTGCACTTATTTCTGGTGAAGAAATTAGTTTACCATCCAAATACATATCTACAGGTGTTCCTGCTTTTCCTTTGGCAAGTTGGGCGAAATTTTTAGCCGCCTCTGTAGTTACTGAGAATGGTACTTCCCAATTTTTCCCTGTTACAGTATATGGTTTAACAGATTTAATAGAACTTCCAACTAATGCTGTTTGATTGTCAATTTTACCTTCAAACTTACCCGGCGTTCCAACAATATTTTGAACCTCTTCTGGTTTTACTCCTGCAATTTGCACAATAACATCCTGATCTCCACTTGCACGTACACTAACATCATTCACACCAAATGCATTTAAACGTTTATCAAGTACAGCAGTAACAATACTCATATTAGAAACATCAACAGGCTCAGCAAGATGGATTTGAATAGTAGATCCACCTTTAAGATCAATACCTTGTGAAATTCCATGATAAGATACTATTCCAATACTTCCAATTACCAATACAATAAGAAGTATCACCCTCCAATCTTTTATAAATTCCTGGAAATTCATTTACGACCCTCCAAATACCATCTGAGTATTCCAAGGTTCATAAGCCATGTTACAAGAATATCTGCAACCAATCCAATAATAAGAACAGCAGCAATTTCTTCAAGTATCTGAGCATATGGCATTAAAAATCTAACAGAAAGATACAATGCCACCATAGACCCTATTGCTGCTGCAGCCATTGTAAAACCAGTTTTCATAGCATTTAATGCTCTTTCATTAACAGTACCTTCTCTTCGTTTTAAAACCCTAGTTGTTAAAAGTATATCTGTATCCACACTATACCCAATAAGCATTAAAAGCGCACCAACAGTTGCAACTGAAAGTGGAATTCCAAATAAAGACATTCCCCCCACTGCAATTATTATATCACATAATGCTGCAGCTATTACAGCAAGTGAAGGAATAAGATTTCGGAATATAATAAATACAGTTAAGGACATAAACAGAAATGCAAATACAAGTGCAAAATAAACTTGTTTCATGGCTTCTGAACCTAAACGCGGTCCAAATGAATCAAAGCTTTGTATTGTTGCAGTTCCTGCTAATGTATTTGTAAGTGATGTTACATCTGCTGCTTCACCAGGAATTTCAACTTTCATTTGATTGTCACTTGTTTTTATAACAACTATACCATGAACACCAGTGGCATTGTGAACCATCATTGTTATCTGATCAGTTGTTACAGGTTGTTGTAATTGTATAATGGCTTCAGATCCACCTTTCAGATCTATTCCCTGTTGCAAACCCACAGTTCCAAAAATTGCAAGCGCAATAAGTGTTATAATCACAGGGATTATAATTAAAGGCTTATAAGAATCTAACATTTTATTTATCATTGACATTGAATCACCAGAAATAATTTTATTATATATTATTAAATTCCATATATTTTAAGATCCATTTCTTCAGAAATTTTTTTGGTCTCATTATTAATATCTTCAATTGCTTTGCCACCGGTTTTAATAGAGAATGAATTAACCATTCTCCCACCTCTAGCTTCTACCTTTTCCTTCATTCTTTCAACTGCTTTTAATCCTCCGCTACTTCCCATGGTAGAAAATAGAATTACATCTTTACCTTTTAAATCACATTTATCAATCATGGTTATTATTGCAGGTGCAGGTTTAGCTGCCCAGGTAGGTGTACCAATATAGATCAGACCATATTCACTAAGATCATATGTATCTGGGTTGATTATGGTTTTATTTTCTCTGAGTGCATCCAATGATGAGCCAAGATAATTTATAACTCCCATTCTATTCTTAAGATCCATAACTTCAGTTGTATCTGCCTGAATTTCCTCTGCCAAAGTTTTAGCAACATGGGCAGTTTTCCTGGTGCGAGAATAATATAAAACTATAGTTTTCATGGGCTACCTCATTTAAAGATTTTAATATTTTTTTTTACACTAAAATACTGTAAAAAGTTATGTGAAATAAATTTTTAATATCATTTTAGTATTTAATATATAAATTGATTTTCAAATAAATAATATTATCTTTTAAATATTATATTTTTTTTATATTTTTTTTGGGAATAATATTATTCTATAATCTAAATCCTATGAAAAACCTATTTTTTATGGGTGAAGACCAACCATATCAATTGATTCTGTTTCATTAAATCCAAACATCAAATTCATATTATGAACAGCCTGTCCTGATGCTCCTTTAACAAGATTATCAATAGAAGATGCTATAACTAGTCTGTCACTATCATCAATATCAAAACATCCAATATGACAATAATTAGATCCACGCACAGAACTCATTCTTGGAATTTCACCAGGATCAAGAATCCTTACAAAAGGTTCTCCTGCATAAAAATCATTATAAAGTTCTTGTATATACTCTGAGCTTATATCTTCTTTTATAAAACTATGTACAGTTGTTATAATGCCCCTAATTACAGGGACAAGATGTGGTGTAAATGATACTTCAACACTTCCAAATCTGTTAAGTTTTTCACTTATTTCAGGACCATGACGATGTGTTGTAACTGCATATGGAGAAATACTATCGCTACAGTTAGGATAATGTGATGCTTCACTTGGATTAACACCTGCACCACTTACACCAGATTTAGAATCAATAACAATTCTATCAACAATATTTTCAGATACAATAGGTAAACAAGCTAATAAAGCTCCTGTAGGATAACAACCAGGATTAGCAACTAATTGGGCATTTTTTATAAGGTCACGATTAATTTCAGGAAGACCATAAACTGCATTAAGTGGATGGCTATGTTTATATCCATACCATCTCTCATATATATCTATATTATCAAATCTATAATCTCCACTAAGATCTATAACTTTTATACCATTTTTTATAAGTTCAGGAACTATTTTCATGGAAGCTCCATGTGGTGTTGCTGTAAAAACCAGATCCGCATCAATTTCATCAACTTTAATATCTTCAAATTCCATTTCCAAATCCCTAAGATGGGGATGTGCCTTATATAAAGGTTTTCCTTTAAACTTTCGACTGGTGGCAGCCACTATATTTACAT
>JAQVTJ010000104.1 GCA_028700095.1 Methanobacterium sp.
CAAATTTATAAGGGAGTAAGCTGCATGCCTTCAACCCTCCTGTAATGTATAATAAAAAAGTTGTAACATATAAGTTTATCGTTTTTTTTAAAATTAGTATATACCAAACAATTTAAAAAAGCAATATTATGTGATATTAGTCAATTTAAAGCATAATTAAAGGATATAAATTATTTAATTTATAGTATTATTAAATGTTTACTTAAACTAAAATAAGATAAATAAACCCTGTATAAAACAAAATATTAACTAAATTTGTTTCTTTAACATTTATTAGCGTTTTATTACATTCACCAGGTATATAATGTAATTTCTACGCGTTTTCATGTGTTTTAAAATGAGAATAATTTATGGAACGCATCAATAGGATAATTTGCCTATTTAAGATGTTTATCAAAGTGTTTTAGTGGTTTAATCAAGTATCTCTAGATAGAATAAAAAATAATGAATAACTCTTATTTCAATTCTTCAATGCCTATTTTTTCTAGATAATTATAAGTTTCATCATAATATTTTCCTAGCCTTGTTTTATCTTCATGATCTCCGTTTGGAATAAAAATAACAAAACCTTGCCTTGCTCTTGTTAACAACACTCTATAAGCATTGATTAAATATCTTTTTTTAATATCCTGCCTTATATTTTGCAACTTAGAACCTTTAAATTCTTGATAAATCCATTTCTTTCCGTACATATATATATATATATATATATATATATATCTGCATCCCATGCGATAACAGCCCAATCTAATTCTAATCCTTGGATGTCAAATTCGGTTGCCACAACTTCACAATAACAAGAAGAACGGATATCGTATTTATTATCTAAAAACCAATTTTTTGGTTTAATAATACCCTTATTTTTAACTTCAATCCCATATGGTCTTAAACGTCTAGCTTTTGAGGATGCTAAAACACCAAAACGTTCAGAACCCCTTGCATTATTTTTAACCCATTTTTTAGCCAGACCATAATCTCTTGTAATAACAATTGGGTAATCTATTTTTAATTCTTCATATATTTCTTTAGCATTTTTAATTTCTATTTTTAGTAGTTTATGTATAAATTCAGATAATTTTTCAGACCTAAATGAACGTACTGAGACCGCTAAATGAAGATCTTTTTCTGATTGCCCATTTGATTTTACCCATTCTTTTAAAGAGTTATTATTTAAATAATTATCATCCGAAAGTATTATTTCAGAAAAATAGACGTTCCAATCTGTAAAGTGATTTCTTAAAGCATTAAGCCATTCTTCTAATCCTGCTTCGCCTGTGTTAATTTCTTGACCACCCCCAACTAGCAGATAACTGAACACCAGTTAATATGCCTATCCATTATTTCAATTAAAAATTGAGGTTCTGAACGGCCAAAACCTACCAATCCCTTTTTTCTATTCATAAAAGAGCTTGTTTGTTCTTCTGTCCATGCTCTTTGGGCTTCATCAAAAATAACCACTTTTTCTGCAGGTTCATTTCCATAATTTATATGATCATCACGGAAATGATGAACATTCTGAATAAAAGTTTCTGCTTTTCTTATTGCATCTGCTTTTTTTATTTTAATTCCAATGTTTTTACTATTTTTAACTTCATCTCTAGCTAATGCTTCTCTTAAAACATCAACTAAAGGACCATTGCCTGATAAAAAAACTGAATGTTCATCTTCAGCAATTTTTAATCTTTCATTGGCAATATTTAACCCTGCAAGGGTTTTTCCTGCCCCCGGAACCCCCGTAATAAAACAAATTGATTTTTGAGAATTCATCTTTGAATCCTCAAAAATCTTATTAATACAATTTGTGGTTTTAGATAAATTTATTGCACCAGAATCACAACGTGAAATTTCATTTACATTATGTCCATTATATAATGCTTGTGCTGCTTCTATAATAGTTGGAATGGGTTTATATTTTGATTTCTCCCATTCTCTAGGATCAATACTTGTTATGCCTTTTTGTGAAAAGCGATATGATAACACATCATATAAATTTTCTTTATTTGCAAGTACGGGTTTATATAATAAATCTTGATATTTCTGAATATCATTTACTTGTTTTTTAGCATCTGTTGAAACTAGTATTGGAATTAATTTTTGATTATGACTACCTTCATGAAAATTCTTTAAATCCAAACTATAATCTACAACTTGGTCAATAGAAGATTTCCCATACTCTTTATCCCCGACTTTAAACTCTATTACAAATATTAAATCCCCTATTATTACAATATTATCTACTCTTTTACCCATACGAGGAATAATAAATTCAAAAAATATGTATCCTTCCGGCTTTATTTGGAAAATATCTTTTAAAATCTTAATCTGTTCAATCCATGCATTTCTTTGTAAATTTTCAAGAGCATATATATGTTTTCTAGTTAATTCCCCTAATATTTGTGACCCACTATCTTTTAAAAAGTTTTTTATTGTATTGGAATAATAGGAACGCATAATATTACCCCTAAATCTTTTTAATTATGTTATAAACATTTCTTATGATCTTATGTTATATAAATTAAACAATTAACATTCAATAACTTACTGTGGTGAAATCCTTTTGATATTAATATATTTTTAACATATTAAACCATTAAAAAATCCAAAAAAAGTAAACTCTAAAAAACCAAATAACACTTAAATATAATTTGTATTATAAAAAAATTAAAACAACATAAATTTTTGTTTCATCATATTCTATTTTGATATTCAAGTTCTTTGAAAGTAATTATAAATAATGTTCCATTTTCTATTTCAAAACAGATTTTACCTTCTAATTGTGTTACTAATGCATTTACAAGCATAAATCCTAAAGATCTTGAATTTTCTGGTTGAATATCTTCAGATAATCCAATACCATTATCTTTAATTGTTAAAATATAGTTATCTTCCTGTTTGTTAAGAACTATTCTTATTTCACCTATTTCAATGTTTAAATGCATGTTTAATTGCATTGGATACTAATTCATTAATTATAAGTCCTAATAGTATTGCAGTTTCAATTCCTAACTTATAATCCTTAAGATCAAGTATGGTTTTTATCATATCCCTATTAACATTATAGGAACACATTATATCCTCAATCAAAATTTCTAAATAATTTTTAAGATTTATATTTGAAATATCTGTAGACTCATAAAGGTTTTCATGTATTAATGCAATTGTATGAATCCTATTCTCACTTTCTTTATACTTTTCAATTATTAAATTATCATCAAACTCAGATGCCTGTAACGATAATAAAGAACTTATGATCTGCAAACTATTCTTCACCCTATGATGTATTTCCCGAAGTAAAAGTTCCTTTTCCTTTAAAGAACTTTTTAAAAGACTTTCTGTTCTTTTAAGTTCTGTAATATCTATAAGAGAAATTAAACTATTCATTGTCCCAGGTATAAACTCAAATGTTGCAAAGAAAACCTTTAAATCTCCATTAACCATTATTTGAACTTCATAGGTTTTGGGTATAATAGCAGAATCAACATCCTTTTTTCCATCAATTTTATGATAAAACTTTATTTTTTCCCTTTCATCCGGAACAACCAATTCAACCCAGTTAAGTTTTCCTACAATCTCATCCTCTTCCTTATTTAAAATATTTTGAAAAGTCCTATTTACAAAGGTTATTAACATATTCTCATCTGCAATAATCATAGCAGTACCAGTATTTTCAAAAATACTCCTATACTTTTCCTCACTATCTTCAAGTTTTCTTTCTGATTTTTCAAGAGCCTGAAATGTATTATTAATAGAAAATGCCAAATCTGAAAGTTCATCATTACCAGAAACAAAAACATATCTTCCCAAATCACCATTCAAACCAATATTCCTTATATCATTAACAAGCCTATCTAATCTGTTTAAAAGATTTCTATCTAAATAATAAAGTACCAATCCCATAAATAATAATCCAACTAAGATAATTGACAATATAAAATAGAAAACAATATTAAAATATGAATTATACAATGTTCTAGCCATTTCTGATTTCAATATCAAAGCAGGATTCCCATAAATATCCTTAACAAGAAAATATGCTGCAACAGAATTCCATCCTAATACCTTTACCATTATATTATTATCTGAAAGTGTATTTTGTGCTTTAACCATATCAGGAGCATTATTAATATTATTATACTCCCCAATACTAAGAGTGCTATTTGGAATATTAAAAAAACCTTTCAATTCCTCCGAAGTTAAATAACGTCCCATTATAAGAGTTCCTTTTACTGGTCCTTTTTCATAGCATTTAACATAGGTTTGGAAATAACTATCATAACACCTTCTGGTAAATTAACAATACCATTTATTCCATCAAGATTATTATGTTGTAAAATAGGATTATCAGCTGTGAAATTGATGAAATTACCTGGAAGATCCATTAACTGGTTTTTTTGGAGATTATAAGCCTTACCATAAACAATTTTTCCATTATTATCCACAAACATAATAATATTCAGATGAAGTCTTGGAAAAATATTAGAAGGTAAATTATTATTTATAAAACCAGGATTCTTACCCGATACAAAATAATAAGAATCATCCCAATGGGCCCAATCATTAACTGTTTGATTCATTGAAGATATGGAATAATTAAGCTGATTAAGCTCATCTTTCAATACATGTTGACTGTAACGATTTTCAAAATCACTATAGGTGTTTAAAAATATTAACTGTGAAATAACAAGTAAAATAAGAACCATTGCCACAATAATAGCACCACCGAGTATCAAAGTTTTACTTCTAAGTTTCATTTCATCACCCAAAGAGAATAAAAACAATCCCAAAAAAAACCATACCATAAAAAAATTATCTAATTTAAATATTATATTAATTTATCAAACTAATATAATCTATCTAACATAAACATCCATATAATAAATTTATAAAAAAACCCCCCCCCCATTACAATACCATAAACTACTTCACTATTCTAAGCATTTCATTACCACCCTTCCTAAACTCATAACCCACCTTCACAATCTCCACATAAAAATCCCCCAAATCATCCATTATCTGTTCAACAAACACAGATTTTTTACCCAAATTTTTTACAAGAGGATAAATTCTAAGCTCATTGGAAGACACCCTTAACATTTCAACTATGGCCCTTAAATGAAAATCATAATCCAATCTATGATCATAAATAAAAAGCAAATGTGAACATAAAACAATAGAAAAACTATTATCTTTAAAAGGAAGACTCCTTAAATCTGCATTAACATACCTATACCCTTTATATTTCCTATAATCCTCAATAAATTTTCTGCAAACATCAATTCTTTGTTTCTTCAAATCCCCAATATCATTAAAAAAATCCCATACAAAAAGATCAGTAGATTTCAAACCTGCAATAAGCAGTTCTAAATGCTCCTTACATTTAACAGAAAGAATATCTGGAGAATTATTATAAATAATATCAACAGCTTTAATATCAAAACCTTTTTCAGACATTACAGCTGTAAATGAACTTGCACCAGCACCACAATCAAGTATACTTTCACCACTAATATTCTCCAAATCAATATTAAACATTTTAATATACTCAGCCCAAGTCCTACCAATAAATATAGGACCTTTAACATTACCCAAATGAACTTTATTAACATTAAATCTATTAGAAATATCTTTACCATTCATATATATTACCATTTAAAACTTTAAACCAAACCCAACTCATATACATAGAAATATATTATATTATATTATATTATA
>JAQVTJ010000105.1 GCA_028700095.1 Methanobacterium sp.
CAAGGATTGCAGTCATCATAGCACCTGACTGGGAAACCATTGCTATGCTACCTTTAATAGGTTGTTTACTTGCAAAAGATGCATTAGCAATTGGTGAAATAATACCTAAACAATTAGAGCCTAAAATCCTTATATTATTTTCATTTGCAATTTGAAGAATTTCATTTTCTAAAACTGTACCTTCAGCTCCAATTTCTTTAAAACCTGCTGTAATTATTACAAGTCCTTTGACCTTTTTTTCCCCACACTCCTTTATTACATCAACAATAATAGTTGTAGGAATGCAAACTACAACAAGATCAATCTCTTTAGGAACATCAAGCACAGACTTATAGGCTTTATATCCCATAATACTATCTAATTTTGGATTTATGGGAAATATATCACCCTCATCTGGAAATCCACTGGATATCAAGTTTTTCATTACAGAAAAACCGACTTTACCTTGTTTATCACTTGCTCCAACTACTGCGATTGTTTTTGGTTGAATGAGAAAATTGAGTTTTTGTTTCATAATTTGTTCCCACTAGTTTAAATTTGAGAATAAATTGATAAATGTTTTGAATAGCTAAATTAAAAGTTATCAATCATTATAAATTTTATTCTGAATTAATTCATAAAAATTTATGAATTTCAATATAAATTATTTAAACTATTCTTATTACGAAGTAGTATATAAATATAAACTGTGTGGTCTTGTATTTTAGCATGTGAATTTTATATATGAACCATATAATTTAATAAAATTAACAAAATATTTTATAGAAAAAAACCTATAAAATAATTCAACAACTATTTATTTTATTTAAAAGAAGAACTTTTTATTATTTTATTAATATATTAAAAATCATAATATTAAAGTTTATTAAAAAACAAATGAACAAATTAAGAATCATATTATTTACAAAAAGCTAATAATATTAAATATTTTCTCCATATATTAATTTACAGGTGTGACTATGAAACTATTGGATAAGTCAGTATTAATTAAAAATCATGAAATAACAGCATTAGAAAACCTTCAACAATTTTATAATAATATAAAAGCATATAATAATCGATATAATGCATTTTTAGAAATAAATATGGATTCAGCAATTGAATGTGCAACAAATATTGATACAAGAATTAGTAAAGGTGAACCAGTTGGAAAACTTGCAGGACTGGTGGTGGGAATTAAAAGCAATATAAATGTTGAAGATTTCCATATAACAGCAGCATCAAAAACCCTTGAAAATTATATTGGAAGTTATAATGCCACAGTAGTAAAAAGAATAAAGGCAGAAGATGGAATTATTATTGGAATGACCAATATGGATGAGTTTGCTGCAGGAAGCTCTACTGAAACATCATATTTTGGAGGTGCTGAAAATCCAGCAGCATATGGCAGAATACCTGGAGGCTCAAGTGGAGGTAGTGCAGTTGCAGTTGCAGCAGATATGTGTGACTTGTCACTGGGATCTGATACTGGAGGATCAATTAGAAACCCTGCATCTCACTGTGGAATAATAGGATATAAACCTACCTATGGTATGGTTTCTAGACAGGGACTTATGGATCTTGCCATGAGTTTTGATCAAATAGGACCATTTGCAAAGGATCCTAGTGGTATAGCATTAATGCTTGAAGTTATTTCAGGTTATGATAAAACAGAATGCACATCATTAGATTGGAAAGTTCCAAAATTCACAGCTTCAATAAATGAAAATTCCCTAAAAGGAATGAAGATAGGTGTGGTAAAACAATTCTTTGACATGTCAGATGATAAGATAGTTAATATAATCGAAAACTCAGTTGATAAAATGAAAGATATGGGTGCAGAAGTAGTTGAATTAAGCTTTGATTATATTGATTTATGCCTACCAACATATTACCTCATAAACTATGTTGAATTTTTCTCAGCAACCAGAAAATTTGATGGAAGAAAATATGGTACAAAAATTGAAGATGTATGTGGTGAAGAAGTATTAAGAAGAATTAATATGGGTGCTTATATTAGTCAAAAAGAGTTCAGTGGCAAATATTATAAAAAAGCATTACACGCCAGATCATTAATTAAAAGAGAAGTTAACAAGCTTATAAATAATGTGGATGTAATGGTAGGTCCAACAGTTCCAAAATTACCTCATAAAAATGGTACCATATTAGATCCTTTGGATATGTATTATTATGATGCCCTGACTGTTATGGCTAACCTAGCAGGAATACCTGCAACAAGCACACCAGCAGGAGATGTTAGAGGTGTACCTGTAGGTCTTCAGATCCAGGCCAAATCACTTGAAGATGCTAAGATAATAGGAATTATGGCAGCATTAGATAATATTAATTAAATATTTTATGGTTATCTTAAAATCATTTATTTTTACTTTTTTTTTAAATATTATATTTTTTTTATAAAAAAGCATTTATATTAAGAATATACTAGGATTAATTAAATTAATAAAGAAATTTAATAATTACTAAAACAAGAAGGTTAATAAATGACTATGCTTTTAAACCAATATAAAAAACCCACCAGGGTTCATTATAAAATATTCGGACTTAGCTGGGCAGGATGGGTTTTTGATTTTTATGATTTAATACTCTTTACTTTTCTAATTATCCCCATAGGTCTAGAATTACATCTTTCCAATTTATTACTTTCATATGCATTAAGTGCTTCAATTATAGCAGCAGCATTTGGTGGAGTTATATTTGGGGTTTTATCTGATAAATATGGTAGAAAATCTGTACTTCAATTAACAATAATTGTATACAGTATAGGAACATTGCTATGTGCATTTTCAACCAACCTAGAAACCTTAATACTTTTCCGAATCATAACAGGATTAGGAGTTGGAGGTGAATGGGCCACTGGACAAACCTATGTTAATGAAACATTCCCTTCTAAAGTTAGGGGTAGATTCGGAGCATTACTACAAACAGGAAATCCTATAGGCTTTATTTTAGCAGCACTTGTTGGGAGATTATTAGCTCCTGTTATTGGTTGGAGAGAAGCATTTCTTATATCAGTAATACCTGCAGTTCTTGTTATTGTAATTAGACGAAAAATCCCAGAATCAGATCTTTGGATTAAAAATAAAAAACACACAAATAAAAAAGCTATTAAAAAATCTTTATTAATTAAAAGAAATGAATTTATAACCTTATTTTTAAAACCTTACCGTAAAATATTTATAATGGCATTAATATTGGCCATATTAGGTAATTCAGCATATTGGTTTACATATGCATGGTTACCTGCTTATTTACAGGGAAATAATATTTCAATAACCAAATCTGCATTATGGATAATTGTAAACCAAATAGGGGGAATTATTGGTTTAATCTCTTTTGGATATGTTGCAGATAGATTCGGTCGAAAACCAGCATTTTCATTATTTGCACTTGCAATGGCTGTTGGATTAATGATGATCACAATATTTTGGGATAATATAGCAAATTATCCACCATTAATATTTATATTTTTATTCCTTATAGGAATAGGAACAGGTATTTATGGAGGATATGGTCCTTTAGTTTCGGAACTATTCCCTACAGAAATAAGAAACACAGCTATGGGTGCAGGTTTTAACCTAGCTCGAGGCACCCAATTTTTAACACCTATTTTAATAGCATTAATTGCAGTTCAATATGGATTAGGCAGTGGAATATTTTTAGGTTCTATTTTTGCTTTAAGTGTTGCCATATTCATATGGACATTCCCAGAAACCAAAGCTATTAATCTTGAAAAATTAGAAAATCCAAATTAAATTATTTCATAATTTTCCTTTTTTATATATCTCTATTTCTTTTTAATGAAAACGTTTAAGATTATGTTTCATAAAATAGCAAATAATGAAAAAAATAGGTCTTCTATATGTAAAAGGTTCACTGCCAATGTTTGAATCTTTTGGAAATTTACCAACACATATTTTAAAAAATAATGGAATGGTCAATGGAAAAAAGGCACATAAAGAATTAGATGGTCTGATAATTCCGGGTGGAAGCTTAATTGAATCAGAAAGTGTAAAAAATAATTTATTAAGCGAGATCAGGAAAATGGAAAATGAAGGCAAATTCATTTTTGGAATGTGCTCAGGATTCCAGCTTCTTGCAAACCAAACAGATATAGGAAGAAAATCTCCCTGTGCAATTGAAAAAAAAGGTCTTGGTACTTTAGATGTTTCTTTCAGTCCCATGATTGGCACAGACAGAGTTGAAGCCGAAATAGTTGATAATTCATTTTTAACAGAAAACTTAATAGGAACTAAAATAACAGGTTTTCATTGCCATACCTATGGTAATATAACAGGAAATGCAAAGCCCATAGTAACTTCACAGATTAAAAGAACAGACTATACAGATAATCCCCGTGAAATAATTTCAGGAGTAAAAAATGATGATGGCAATGTTGTTGGGATTATGGTTCATGGTACACTTGATGAAAACATATCACTTATTAAAAATGTTCATAAATTTTTAGATTGTACTGATAATGATATTTTATCAATTAAAAACAACAACCAAAAACTTTTAAACCAGATTAAAATGGAAGTTGGAATAGAAACAGGGATTAAAGTAAAAGAAATATCAAAAAACAACACCAAAAACCCATATCCTAAAATTATCATGATGGCCAGCACAGGTTCAGATTCAGGGAAAACCTTTATTACAACAGGCATAACAGGTATTTTAAAAAAAAGAGGCTATAAAGTAGGTGTTCTTAAGGTAGGTCCAGATATTCGGGATATAGTTCCTTCATTATATCTAAACAAAGAGAAAATGGAAAAATTTTCATCTATCAAAATAGGATCTCTTGGATGGAAAGATTTAGCTAATATCTTAGAAGAAATTAAACACCATAATTATGATATAATTATTATTGAAGGTGTTATGAGTATTTTCACAGGAATGTTAAATGAAAAAATACCATTTTCATCAGCTGAAATTGCAATGGCATTAAATATACCAGTTTTAATGATTTCTCCATGTAACAAAGGAGGTATAGAAACTGCTGCTGTGGATATTGTTGGACATATAGATAGAATGAATAGATTAGGTATAAAAACAGCAGGTATTATACTTAATAAGGTCTATGATGAAAAAATTGCAGAATCCACCTATAAATTCATAAAAAATAAAACCGGCACCAACTTCATAACATTAATCCCAAAAATCAAAATAACTGAAAGAGGGAATATGCCCGAAGTAGAAATAAAACTTGAAGATTTCTGTTTAAATGCAATGAAAACTATAGAAAAATATTTAGATATAGATAAAATAGTAGAATTAGCAGTTAAACCTGAATTTAGGGGATATATGGAATATAAAGATATTATAAAAAGATTTTCCAGTGAATAAAAAAAAAAAATTCCTTAATATCAAAATTATTTTTTTTTAAAGATAAAAATAAAAAAATATATATATCTTTTTATTTACCTTCTTTAAAATCTTTATAAGCATCTATAAGATCTGCACCACTCATAAAAACCAGTCCATGTTCTTCAGCATATTTTTTTGATTCTTCTGTTGGTAATGATCCGCCTGTTTTATTATCCATCATCTCACAACACACTGCTACTTCTGTAAGACCTGCCATTTCCATTAAAGCAATACTCATTTCAGTATGTCCTTTTCTGTTAAGAACATGGCCTTTAGCAGCTCTAAGAAGGGTTACATGTCCAGGTGCTCTGAAATATTTTCCAAACTTATTTTGTTTACCATTT
>JAQVTJ010000017.1 GCA_028700095.1 Methanobacterium sp.
TAAACTTAATATTTCAAATGTTGATGTTATTATAGGAGATGCAACTAAAATAAATTTTCCAATATTTAACAAAGTAGTATCAAATTTACCATATAAAATCTCATCACCCATAACCTTTAAAATCCTTGAAAATAAATTTGATTCAGCAATTCTTATGTACCAACTAGAATTCGCAGAACGTATGATTGCAAAATCTGGGGATTCAAATTATTCTAGATTATCTGTTATGATGCACTTTTATGCAGATGTTGAAATGCTTTTCAATGTTCCGAAAGAGGCATTTTTTCCAAATCCAAAAATTTCATCTGCAGTAATCAAATTAAAACCTAAAAAAGATGTGGAAATTAATGAATTATTTCTAAATGTAACAAGAGCACTTTTCCAACATAAACGAAAAAAAGTAAGAAATGCATTGATGGACTCTTTCCATGAAATTAATGATATGGATAAAAATGAACGAAAAATTCTATTATCAAAATTAGATCCAAATATTCTAGATAAAAGAGTAATTAAAATGGAACCTGAAAGCATCTTAAAACTATCAACAGATCTTGGAAAATTATTAAAATAATTATAATTAAATTTATTTCCCAAATAGTATAAATTTTACATAATAAAAACCCAGGATAATAAAGTGATATTATATTTTATGGAGAAATAATATTTTAATTGTGGTGATTAAATGACAGAATCTTCCTATGAAATTTTTCAAAGAGAATGTCCTGAGCTTGCAACTAAATTCAATGAACTAGTTCAAGTTCAAAGATCAGTTAAAGGACTTGATCAAAAAACAAAACAACTCATAAATATAGCTATTCAAACAGCCCATAAAAATCCCATGGCAGTGGAATTACATACAAAAATGGCTAAAACAGAAGGTGCAAAAAGAGAAGAAGTAGTAAATGCTGTTACCATGAACCTTCATCTTTCAGGTCTTTCAACTGTCCTGGAATGTCTTCCTTCAGCTATTAAAGGCTATGATAGTATATAAATTTTATGTTTTAAAGGGGCTGTAAAGTTAGTGGTTGTGCAACAACTACACTTAAAATTTTTAAGCTTTTCTAAATGGTTAATCTCGGAAAACAGAATTCAAAAAAAATATAGTTGAGCTCAACACCTACCTATTTGACAACCCCATTTTAAACAATTTTTAAATCTGGTTAAAATTGGGTTTTTATTATGAAATATAAAGGAATAGAATTTCAAACCTGTGATAATGTATATGAACCTGCAGAAGATACATTTCTGCTTGGTGATAATCTGATAGTCCACCAATCTGATAGTGTACTGGAAATTGGTACAGGAACCGGGATAATTGCAATATTAGCTTCTAAAAATGCATGTAAAGTAACAGCTGTTGATATTAATAAATATGCAGTGGAATGTGCCATTATAAATAATAAAAATAATGCTGCTAATATTGATATAAGGTTAGGAGATCTTTTCGAACCAGTTAAAAATGAGAAATTTGATCTGATATTATTTAATACACCTTATCTTCCAACAAGCAAAGAAGAATTTGTGGATGATGAACTTGAAGCTGCATGGAATGGTGGTGAAGATGGTAGATATGTTATAAACCGTTTTATTAAAGGTTTACCATTACATTTAAATCCATATGGACGTGTTCAGCTAGTTCAATCTTCATTATCTAATGTGGAAGAAACAGTTAAAATGTTAAATATATTAGGATTTGAAGTATCAATATCTGCAAGGGAAAAATTCTTCTTTGAAGAAATAGTAGTTATAACTGGTCAGCTTATCTAAAAAAAATGATATTAAATATAAAATCTTATTAATTTATATTTTTTTTATAAATTTACTTTAAAAAAAGGATTTAATTAGTTAATACTACTTATTTACATGAATAATGTGATTATAAGACCTATACTCAATAACATGACAATAACAACAGTTGCAATGGCAATGGAGTTGAATAATTTTGAATTTATATATTCTCCCATAACATTCTTATCATTAATAATAAGCAACATCAATATGAGAACAAATGGTAATAACAAACCATTTGCAACCTGTGAAAGGTATAAAATTGTTAGAAGAGGTATGCTAGGAATTAATATAATAATCACTGCAAGTAATATAAGTCCTAAATAAAGACCATGGAAAACTGGTGCTTCTTTAAATCCCTTTGAAACACCTGCTTCAAAACCTAAACTTTCACATATATAATATGCTGTTGACAATGGTAAGATGCTTGCTGCAAATAGTGAGGCATTTAAAAATCCAAGTGCAAATAATATACTGGCATATTGACCTGCAAGTGGTATAAGTGCATCTGAAACATCTGCTACATTATTAACTTGTATTCCATTTGTATATATTGTTGCTGTACATGCTACTACAATGAAAAATGCAACAATATTCACTACTATTGCACCAAAAATAGCATCAAGCTTGGAATATCTTAAATTTTTCAAACTAATACCCTTTTCAACAACAGAAGATTGTATATAAAACATCATCCAAGGTGCTATTGTTGTTCCAACCATACCGATTAACATGGTAATATAATCAGTGTTTAGATTTATTTGAGGTGTAATAACACTTTTGGCTGCAAGTCCCCAGTCAGGCTGGGCAAGAACTCCTGCAATTATATATGATAGATAAAGAGAAGATGCCAGTAAAAACACTTTTTCAACACTTTTATATGTTCCTTTAACCACCAAGAGCCATGCAAATAATGCTGCAACAGGCAAAGCAACAAGTCTTGGTACTCCAAATATCCCGGCACTCACTGCAATACCTGAAAATTCTGCAAGTACATTTCCAAAATTTGCAAGTAATAATGCAATCATTATTAAAAAAGTGAATTTAATACCCACCTTTTCACGTATAAGATCAGCAAGACCTTTTCCAGAAACTATACCCATTCGAACGCCCATTTCCTGTATAACAGCTAGAGCAAATATCATTGGGATAAAAGTCCATAGGAGATTGTATCCGAATTGAGCACCTGCTAGGGAATAGGTTGTTATTCCCCCTGCATCATTATCAACATTTGCTGTGATTATTCCTGGCCCCATTACAGAGAGGAATATTATAAAACTTAAAAAGGTAGGGTTTTTAAAAACCCTACGGAAGATTGGGAAATCCATAAAAAAACCTCATCTTACAAACATTCTTGGAACTCTTTTTTTCCATGCAGTAGGTAAAACAATATCAATGGCATCATCTACAGTGATAATACCTCTTAATTTGGTTTCCTCTTCAACAACAGGTAATGCAATTAAATTATATTTTGCAATTTTCTGTGCAACCTCATGTTGGTTTTCCATTACATCAGCTTTTATTATACGTGTATGCATCATCTCTGAAACATTTCGTTTAGGTTCTGCAAGTAAAAGATCTCTAAGTGAGATTACCCCTACAAGATCTCCTCTTTTGGAAATAACATATACATAGTATATGGTTTCAACATCATCTGCCATACGTCTTAATGAATTTAGAACTTCTGTTACAGTTAAATCCTGATTAACATAGGCAAATTTTGTTGTCATAATTCCTCCTGCAGTATTTTCAGGATATTTTAACAACTTTCTAAGATCATTAGATTCTTCGGGTTCCATTAAATCTAATAATTCTTCAGCCTTTTCTTCAGGTAAATCAGCTAATACATCTGCTGCATCATCTGGTGACATTTCATCTAATATTTCAGCTGCTCTTTGGCTGTCCATACCCTCTAAAAGAGAAACTTGTCTTTCTGGAGAAACTTCTTCAAGAGTATCTGCAGCAGATTCATCATCTAATGATGTTAAAATATTTAATGATTCATTTAATCCTAGTTGATCTACAATTTCTGCCATATCAGCTGGATGGAGTTTTTTTATTTTCTGTTTTGGTACTTTTAATTTAACTTTAGAATAATCACTTTCCAATGGATCAATATCCTTCCAGGAGATGAGATCCTCGTTTGAAGTTATTCCAAGAGATTTAGCAATCCTATCAAGACTTAATCTTCTTAAAATTCCATTAAATCCAATATCCACAGCAATAACATGACAATGGCCATTGATTGGCGATATTTTTATGTCATTGACTCTTTTAACCTTTTTATCTTCAATATCAACTACTTGTCTGTCCATCACATCTTTTAAAAGGATAATATCATGTTTTTGGATTTTATAAGCAGTTAGATCTTTTAATGGATATTTAAGTGTTATTTGTTTACCTAAACTTTCAATATA
The DNA here is from genome assembly GCA_028700095.1 of Methanobacterium sp. Classification (GTDB taxonomy): domain Archaea; phylum Methanobacteriota; class Methanobacteria; order Methanobacteriales; family Methanobacteriaceae; genus Methanobacterium_B. The sequence continues at coordinate 4,206 of JAQVTJ010000017.1, forward strand.
TCTCCATGAAACATTTATGATCTCTTTATCTTTTGTATTAATTTTTAAGGCCTTAAGAATGGGATATGAATGGTCTGATGATATTATAACGTCTTTTAATTTTCCAATTCTTTCTCCTGAAGGAGATATCACTGGTTTTTTTATAAACTCACTTAGATACAAGTTCTCACCTCCTTAAATTTTGTGGGATCTTAATTTTGGGTTATATTGGTGTAATTACTCCCTCTTTAACACGTTCCATAACAATCATTTCAGTTAGATCTTCAACACCATCCACAGATCTGACTTTGCTGTTCATAATTTTGTTGAGCTCTTCTATACTATGGGCCCATACCTTGATGAGTATATCATATTCCCCGGATACACTGTACACTTCAGATACTTCTTCAAGCTTTGAAAGTTCATTTTTAACAGTTTCATGTTTTTCTGACTCTGTTTGTATGATAATAATTGCTGTTACTTTTAAACCTATTTCATCAGGGTTTACTAAAAGAGTATATTGTTTGATAACATTTTTCTCCAACTTTTTAAGTCGGTTGGAAATAGTTGCATCAGGAACATTTATCTCTTTAGACATTTGGGAGAGTGTTATTCTTGAATTCCTAATTAAGGAACGAATTATTTCGGAGTCTATATCATCCATTTTCAAATTCACCACAAATTTATTTATGAATATAGTATAATACCACTACACATATAAATGTTAGGTAAATTACCAAAAATATTTTAATATACTGGAAGATTACCCATATTTTATTATATAACTGAGTATTATATTAGTAATAATTATTGGTTAAATAGTGTTAAAACCATTTATAAGGATTTAATGAAAATTTTAGCTGAAAATTATTCCTAAAAATATAATATTATAAAAAAGAAAAAAATTATAAATTTTTTTTTTATATTACAATTATTATTTACATCCATATCTTTAAAACAAAAAATGCAGGTTGTGGTTTAAGATTTGTGATTTTAACATATTCATAAGGGACTGTTTTAGGTAAACTAACAATATAGGTGTTAAAATGTTTTTCTATACCTCCATTTATGAAAATATGTAATATGAAAGTTTTTTCACCTTTATTTGAAAGATTTAGAATAATAGAATTTATATTTACAGGTTTTGAAGTGAATTTCTGGCCATCTAAAATTTTATTATCAGGAGTATCAATTATCCATGTACTAGAATCCAGGGAATAATTTCTATCTAAAAGATCTGTCAATAAATAAAAATCTTTGGAAGCACTATCTTCCATATTAATGGTGAACATAACCATCCTGATTTACTTTTATTAAAATCTGGTCTTTTATGATCATAATTTCCCATATTTATATGTGTACATAAATATCTAGATTCATTGTTTCCATTATAAATATCAGGTTTTATACTTAAATAGGTGTCCATAATTTCATAATCATATAAAATGGTCCTATTAACAATTATTATATCACTAATATCTTTAGGAGGTGTTTGGTTTTGAATTGGTAATATTGGTATTGAGGGATCTGTGGGATAGATCATCAAATTATAATTTGTTGGTTCAGGCAATATTTTGGTAAGGATTTCAGGCTCTTTTTTAAGGCGCATCATTTTCTTCATACTTAATGTATTACTAACTACTCTTTTTTTCCAATTTCATATTTTGCTAATCCTGGAGTGATATAGGTACTATATTTAATATCTTCCCAGTTTTCAGGAATTCCTGGGGTATTTATCAAAATGTCAGCTATATTATTTGCAATTCTGTTAAGAGATGTTTCAGTAGAATAATCATATAATTTGTTTCCTGCAATGTTCATTGCATCAGCTGATATTCCAATTATCACAGTTAGTAAGATTAATGCCAACATTACATCTATTGTAAATACCTGGCCTCTTCCATCCAACTAAACACATCCCCTAATATAGTGATTTGCTTAATATTCTTTTTTTTATCAGAAATTTGAGGCTTAAAATGTCTGGATATTGGATATTCCATATTTATTTCTATGGCCTTTATCTAGGAATATTCTAAAATAAATATTATAAGAAGAATAATATTCCACTGCTTCTCCATTATAGATTCCAAATGTATCTTCATTAAATATTACATGGTCTATAGAGCATGGGGCTGTTACAACTCTTTTTTTAGTTCCTGATGGCACTATAAATGTTTCTAATCCATAGTGGTCACATATAGCTTTCACTTCTAATCTACATAAAAAACATGCACCATCTTTACTTTCATGAAAATAACCATTTTCAATACAATTTTTAAGGGTTTGTAATGTATTGGAATTACCATGAGATATATATGGATTAAAAGGACATTTCTTTATATAGTATGCTGAACTTGAATTTTCATAGAATGTGGAATTTTTAACACCTTTTTTATATAAATAATCAGATAATACTGTGCCATAAATAATTTTTACATTATTAACTTTCAAATTACCATAATTTTTACATTTGATAAATGGTAGAGGATCTGGTATTTCATTATATTAATATGTTTCTTTTGAAGATGATTTAATGGATTTTAATCCGATTATAGGTATATGTTGGGTGATATTTCGGTTATATGAGATATTATCCTTTCTAACTAAAATAGTTGAATTTATTTCTATTTCAAATGGATCAAAAGAAGAATCAACAGAATAAATATTACATTCTATATTTACACCTGTATTATTATGATATTTACTAATTAAGTCATTTATCTTAGTATTTATACTGTTTCTTATTATAATTCTACTATTCAAGATAGGATAGCCTGTTTGAACAATATTTTCTGTGGTTTCTTTTATAGTTTGTTGTGTTAAAACAGGTATATTTCTTTCAATATCCCCAGAAACATAAAATACATTGTCTGCTGCCATCTTAATATTTGTGGAATCATCTAAATTTAACATATTTATTAATAGAATAAGAAGGATTATCGAAGGTAGTATTAACAAAAATGCTAAACCACCCATTATATATCCTTTATTATCCATTTTTACCATTATATTAATACTAATTAGAGTATTAATATTAATATAGATGTTTCTACAATATAAAATTCGCTATATAGTAAAAGTTAATTAATATGTTTATACTAAGAAGATTTAAATTAGAATTCAAACAATGCAATTATGTAAATATTGAAATATTTACAATCTAAATAAATAGACGTTTATTAGTAAAAATAAGATTTGTATTATATGATAAGTTTACAATTAAAGTAATAATTGGAGGTATATATTATGAAAGATATCGTAAGAGGATGGCGCCATATTCAGCAACGATATAATCTCATAGGATCAAAATGTTTACAATGTGGAAATGTTTTTTTTCCAAGTAGAGTATCATGCCCTGAATGTAGGAGAAAAAGTAAAATAGAAAATTTTAAGTTTAGTGGTGAGGGAAAAATCCATACATTCTCTGTTATACACACACCAACAGATGAGTTTAAAACACTTACACCATATGTTGTTGCAATAATAGAACTAGATGAAGGTGCAAATTTAACATCCCAAATTGTCGACTGTGACCCTGAAACCGTTAAAATAGGTGACAAAGTTGAGATGGTATTTAGAAAAATAAAAGCAGAAGGCGAAGATGGAGTGATATCATATGGATACAAGTTCAAGCTCAAAAACTAAAATTGGTGTATTGTTAGTTGGTCATGGTAGCAGATTACCCTATGGAAAGGATGTTGTAAGCCAAATTGCAGAAATGTACCGTGAAGAACAAGAATTTCCAGTTGAAGTTGGTTTCATGAACATGTCAAAACCTTCCATACCAGAAGCAATAACAATATTAGCAGATAAAGGTGCTGAAAAAATTATTGTCACCCCTGTTTTCCTTGCTCATGGAGTACATACCACAGAAGATATTCCAAGAATTCTTGGACTTAACAATGGACATGATAAAACAGAACACAATACACATAGCCATTCCCATGTACATGACCATGAAGAAGTTGAAATTAATTTTAAAGGCGAAATTATCTACACAGAACCTTTAGGTGCTGATAAGAGAATTGCCGATATAATTAAAGACAGGGTAAATGATGCCCTCTAAAATTTCTGACATCGGGGAAAAACTTCTCATAAAAAGACTTTTGTCAAAGAGCAAAAACCCCCGATATAATTCTTTTTTAGATTATAATTCAATTAAAAGTCTTTCTGATGATGCTGCACTTATAAATATTGGAGATCATTATTTAGTTGCATGTTCAGATATGTTATTACAATCCACACATTTTCCTAAGGAAATGGATTTCTATCAAATTGGTAAAAAAATAGTAACAGTTAATGTCAGTGATTTAGCAGCCATGGGTGCAGAAGCAATTGGAATAATAATTTCAATGGGACTTCCAAAAAATATGTTACTAACTGATTTTGATGATCTTATTGATGGAATTCTAGATAACTGTAATAAATATGAAATGGCCCTTATAGGGGGTGATACTAATGAATCATCCCAATTAACACTAACTGGAACATGTCTGGGAATTGTAAAAAAGAAAAATGTTATGATGAAAACTGGAATACATCCCGGAGATATTGTTGCTGTTACAGGACCACTTGGACTTGCAGCTGCAGGATTTATAACACTTCTTAATCCCTGCCATGATATAAGCCATCTTAAAGAAAATGTTATAAATTTAGTAAAAAAACATGCACTTGAACCTGAAGCAAAACTGAAAGAAGGGATTATTCTTGCAAAAACAAATTCAACAAGCTCTGCAACTGACATAACAGATGGTTTGTTCAGTGAATTAGGTGAATTAATTGATGCAAATAATAATAAAATTGGATTTATAATTTCCCAAGAAGATCTTCCAATACCTAAAGAAGTTTTTGATATTGCAAAATTAACAGGTAACAATGCTATGGATATGGCAACAACATATGGTGAAGATTTTGAACTGCTAATAACAATACCAACACATCTTTTCAATAATTTAAAAACCCAAATATCTATTTATAAAATTGGATTAGTTGATTCTTCTGGAGAGATCAAAATAATAGATAAGAAAGGAAATACAAATATAATAACACCTCAAGGTTATGAACATCTGAAATAATTCCCATCTTCATAAAATATATATATAAAATTATTAAATGTAGATTTTTCAAAATATCATTTCCAGGTGTTAAAATTGAAAAAAGAAGCTATTTTATACAATATAATGGGTAAAACATTGAATTGTAAGGTTTGTGAAAGAAGATGTTTAATTTCTAATGGGAAACTCGGCTTTTGTAACATGCGTGAAAATATTGATGGAAAAATATATACCTTAAATTATGCATCTGCTTCTTCAGTAGCAATTGACCCCATTGAAAAAAAACCACTATTCCATTTCTATCCTGGTTCAACTGTACTATCACTGGGATCTGTTGGATGTAACTTCAGATGTAAACATTGTCAAAACTGGAATATCTCCCAAACAGAACTTGAAGATATTCGACTTCGTGAAATATTACCTGAAGATGCTGTGAATCTTGCAAAAGAATATAACTGTAAATCTATAGCTTGGACATATAATGAACCAACAATGTGGTTAGAATATACAATTGACTCTGCTAAACTTGCAAAAAAACAAGGATTAAAAACAATTTATGTTACAAATGGATATATGACAGAAGAATCTCTGGAAATGATAGGTCCCTATCTTGATGCAGCAAATATTGATTTAAAAGGAATGTCTGAACAATTTTATAAGGAATTATGTGATGCAAGAATGCAACCTGTTCTTGATAATATAAAAAGAATATATGATAAAAAAATTCATCTAGAAATAACCAATCTAATGATACCAGGATATAATGACTCAGAAAAAAATATTAAAGAACTTGTAAACTTTATGGTAGAAGAAATAGGTGTTAAAGTACCATTACATTTCACAAGATTCTTTCCCTACTATAAACTTAAAAATATCCAACCAACACCAGTAACAGATCTTGAAAAAGCATATGAAATTGCCAAAAATGCAGGTATGAAATATGTGTATATAGGTAATGTGCCTTCAGGTAGTGGTGAAAACACATATTGTTATGGTTGTGGAGAACTTCTTATTGAAAGAAATAACTATCAAATCAAAGACCATATCCAAAAAGAAAATAAATGCCCCACATGTAATGCAGGCATAGATATTAAAACAAGTTAAAGAATCTAGATTTTATAATATAATATTATTTTTTTTAATCTATAGTCTTACTTACCCTTTCAAATTTCTCTTTTTTATCCAGTAATTTAGTTGCATCAACACCTACCTTTGTTGTTGTACCATCTGGAGTTGCACATGGATCAAGTGATGATCCTCTTGCACCAGGAATAATTAAAATATCCTCATCACCTTTAACTCTAGTTGCAATTGCATATTCAATATCAGCACTATTAAAAATATCTATATCCTCATCAACAATCACACAATGTTTTAATGAAGGATGAGCTGCAAGAGCTGCCATTATAACATTTTTACCATCACCAGGTGTTTGTTTTTGTATAGATATTGCTGCATGTAACCAACAACAACCACCCTCTGTTAAAACAACATTTTTCACTGTGGGAACAGTGTTTTGAACAGCTTTATATATTCTAGGTTCCTGAGGTAATCCTTGTAGTAGTTTATGCTCATTACCAGCAGGCATAATAGCATGGTAAAGTGGATTATCTTTATAATGCATTTTAGAAAGTTTTATAATTGGTTCTTGTCTAATAACATCATATGTATCTGTAAGATCAACAAAAGGTCCTTCTGGAGCACGTTTATGAGGCAGTATTTGGCCTTCAAGAAGTATTTCACAATCAGGAACTTCTAGATCAACAGTATCACATTTTATAAGTTTTAATTCACCATTATGAAATGTGTTTGCAACTTCTAATTCATCAGATGTAATGGAAATAGATGTACAAGATGCAAGTAGAGTTGCTGGGTGCATTCCTATTGCAATTGCAATGTCTAGAGGTTTTTCTAATTTTTCAACCTTTTTATAATAAGTATAAAGATTTCTTGGAACAATTCTAACACCTAACATATCAGAACCATTCACAAGCATTCTATGAATTGATGCATTTCTAATTCCTGTTTCAGGATCTTTAGCTATTATAACCCCTGCAGTTATATATTGTCCCCCATCCTTTTGATAATATGTTGGTATTGGTAGTTTGCTTAGATCTGGATCTGTTGATGTTTGGAAATTTTTTGAAATATTTTCAATCTTTTCAATAGAAGTAGGATTTTCAGTTGCTTCCACTATTCTAGAAGTGATTTCAGGCACTGTTGAAGATATTGAACATGCTATTTTTTCCCTTGTATTACAAATACCCGATATTATACCCATTTCACTATCTTTAATATTCTTAAATATCACAACTTCTTTATCATATTTCTTTAAGATTTTAGTAACTTCATATCTAGTTGATACTTCTTCTTCTATATTTACAACCTTATAATCAGTTTTAATGGTATTTAAAAATTCTTTCATATAATTCCCGCTCCTACATTAGATATTTTATAATTTATAAAAATCCAATTATCTATAGATCTATTTTATAGTTCTGGCAATAAATATTATAATAACTATGACTACCAGGGCTAGAAATATGTATTTAACATTACAGTCACATCCTTTTAAGTTACATTGATCATTGTTAATTTCTTTCTTTTTCTTCATTTTTTTTACAACCTACCTTCATGTTTTAAAAATTATTAACAAACCATATTACCCTTAAATTGTAATAATTCATGTTTAATATTGAAATCTCCTAAACTAAGCATTTCTAATGCAATTAAAGCAGCATTAGCTCCTGAATCAATTCCAGTAGTAGCAACAGGCACGCCTGGAGGCATGTTTACCATTGAAAGTAGTGCATCTATTCCATCAAGTTTTTTTCCACATGGAACTCCAATTACAGGTTTTTCTGTGAATGCCACCACTGCACCAGTAACATGTGCTGAAAGTCCTGAAATAGCTATATATAATTTTACAGATTTAGTAGCTTCCATATAACTTTCAAAATTTTTAGGCTGTCTTATTGGAGATATTACAGCTGTATCATATATAATTCCAATTTTATCCAATAATCTAGTTGTTTTTTGTGCAACATGTATATCTGAGTAGCTTCCTGATATAACAGCCACATCTGGATAGTTGGGATCATCATAATCATCTAAATTATATTCATTAGATCCTTCAAGTTCATCAATTTCAAATGAATGTCTTGAATAATGTTTTCCTGTTAATTTTTTAGCAATCACTTCTTCATCTTTATTTATTTTAAAGAAAAATTCCTTTCTCATTTTTGAAAGCTTGGTTCTTACATGTACATCATATATACCAATTATTTGAGCAGCTAATATAGCCCCATTTTCTCCACGATCAATACCTACTGTTGCAACTGGTGCACCAACCGGCATTTGAACAGTAGCAAAAAGTGCATCAATCCCTCCGAGTTTAACAGAAACAGGAACCCCCACTACAGGTTTGTGTGTGTTTGCAGCTATTATTCCAGGTAAATGTGCTGAAAGTCCTGCTATTCCAATAAAAACTTCAACACCATTTGCAGCAGATTCTTCTACAATCTTTTTTACTTTTTCATGGGTTCTATGTGCAGATGCAACCCTTACATCATAGGAAATACCAAGAATTTCCAATATATTAATTGATTTTTCTGCTACATTAAAATCTGAAGCACTTCCCAATATTATCATAATTTTTGGTTCCATCAAATATTACTCCTATAATTATATTAAATTTGAATATTTGGATAAATTAAGAATAATAATCTACATAAAATTATATATCAGAACTTAATAAAGTTTCTTAAAGCATATGAAAATCATTAAATAGATGTTTAAATGAAATTTCCATTATTAAATTTACAACCATATTTTTAAGTTATAAACTCCCATTTATAGTATAAGAATGTAAACTTGAGGTGTATTTAGAGTGTATTGGATTATCATAATATTTATTGTATTATTAGCTGCTATAAAAACAACAGTCAATAATAAAAATCTGAGTGTATCAGTTATAATACCTGCATACAACGAAGAAAAAACAGTGGGTCATGTTGTAAAAGTTGTTAAATCCCTAAATTATATTAAAGAAGTTATTGTTGTTGATGATGGATCAGCTGATCAAACATCTATTATGGCCCAAGATGCAGGGGCAGTTGTTATAAACCATATTAAAAATAGGGGAAAAGGCGCAGCTATTAAAACAGGTTTTAAAAATTCAACAGGAGACATTGTTGTATTTTTAGATGCAGATATAAAAAATCTGACCAAATCTCAAGTTGAAAATATTATCCAACCTATAATGAATGGTGAAGCTGATATAACTAAAACCAAATTTAAAAGAGAAGCTGGGAGAGTTACTGAACTTACAGCAAAGCCCTTGTTAAATTTTTTCTTTCCAGAGATTAAATTTGACCAACCATTAAGTGGACAGTTTGCAGCAAAAAGATCTTTTTTAAACAAAATTAAACTTGAAGATGATTATGGTGTTGATGTGGGAATTGTTCTAGATGCAGATATAATGGGTATGAAAGTTAAAGAGGTAGATATTGGTAAAGTAGATCATGTTCTTTCTAATTTAGCAGAACTTAATATTGTTGCAACCGAAGTTGTAAGAACAATTGTAGATAGAGCAACAGCATATGGAAGAATCACAATAATTGATTCCCTTGGACAATACATTAGAATGGAAATTCTAGGACTGTCCCTGGCATCTTTTGGTATATTTGCTCTTTTCTTTATACAATTCATTTCATTATATTTGGCACTTATAATTACAGGAATAGGAATTATAATTGCACTATATTATATTGTTAAAATATTTAAAATATCAGTAAATGTCTTCTCAAGATCAGAGGGCAATATCAGAAACTTAAAAGTATTCCTTAAAATGCATTCACCAATAATTGTTTCAATATTAATACTCCTGGCAATGACCACAACTATTCTAGGTTCTATACATGTTGATAACACTCAAATATCCATACAACTAAAACCAAGAGATCTTGTACTTAATCCAAGTAGTAACCAAACAATAGATCTTAAAGGCCCTTATACAATTGATAAAGCATTTGAAAATGAATATACCATTATAAGGATTCCAAAAGCAGCTATTGAGACTTTAGAACTTAATTATGGTGATTCTATTTATATAAATAGTCAGAAGTATGTTCTTAATCAGACTAGACCTGGTGAAGATAATATCATGAGGATACCTTCTGCTGTTATAAGTTTTATGGGATTTAATTATTATGACCGGATTCCAGATGGAGATCTAAGAACTAGATTCCATGATTTCTATGCTGTAAAAACCATTTTCACAGACAATAATAAGGACTTAAAAATCACGGCTGGTGTTATAATATTAAATACTAATCTTAATGCTAGAACTGTGGAGATATTCAAAAATGATCAGCTAATTAACAATAGTTCAGGAGTATTTAAAAATGGAACTTACTCAATATGTGTTAATGGTATAAGATATAAGACATTCACTTATACTGAAAACAACCCTACCGAACCAATTCATATAAACTTAGGGAAAGATGACTTTAAAATAGTAATTGGAGGTCCTACAACTTCAAAAATGGGTTTTGCCCCTATTTACACCGGCAAGTTCCTTAATTTCCAATATTAAGTTTAAAAAAATAAAAAAAAGATTTAGAGGTTAATAATATACTTTAACAGCCTCTTTTAAATCATTATAAAGTCCAAGTGCAGCTAATGCTCCAATTTCACCAGCTTCTCCTGTAACTGGAACTAACTGTACACCCACCTCTTTTGCTACTTTTTGCGCATCTTCCACATACATCATAGTCTTTTTAGTGTCTTCAGCATATGATCTAAGTTTTTCAGGTATTTTAAACCCATCAAGAACAGCTATTGCTGTCTTTTCTGAAAGTGTATCTTTTTTAAGGAGTTCACAGGTTTTTTGGATTAATTCATCCCGTCTTCCAGGTTCAACTGCAAATACAATTGCAATTGCAACACAATTTTGGGTTTTATTTGGATTATGTGGATAAAGCTGACATGTAACATGATCAATATATTCAAAGCCCATTTTATCAAGTTCCATTCCAACATTATTTGCAAGTGTCCATGTAGCTCCTTCTTGTTTTGTATCAGTATCATCAATTCCAATAATAACCTTCTGCATTTTTGGAGTTACAACAGCAGATCTTCCTACCTTTGATCCTCCGCCAATATCATAAAGTTCCACATGTTTCACACCTTCTGCCATACCCCTGCACATAGCAGCACCTACACCCGCTCCAGCAAGACCTGCATGTACAATTTTTACCTCATCACCTTCAACTGATACTTCTTCAATTCCTGCAGCTGAATAGCTTGGTTTAAGATTCATATTTGCTTTACCTATCTTAAGCTTGTAAATATGTCTGTCCCCATCTCTTTTTGAATCAAGTACCAAATCACTTGTTCTTTTATATTGGTAAACCATCCATTCAGAACCTCTTACACAAGGGTGGTATTCTACTAGTTCAACTTGGTCATTATCTACCATAGTAATGACTTTTTTATAAGGTGCTATCCAAGGGTCTTTAAATTTAGTTTTTAAATCTTCGGGGGTTAATATTTCCATGCAAACTCTCCAAGAATTTAGTTATATTATTAGCAAACATTTCTAATTTAACATTTAATCTATTATTATGATTAATATTAAGTCCTATTTTATACTATTTTATATTTACATTTAAGTTATAGTATTCTAAACAAAATAAAAAAATAAAAAAAATATAATAGTTCTATAAAAAAAAGGTGAGGATAATATTAAATTTTACTGTAATCTTTCAACCATTTTAACAGCTGCCTCAACAGCTCGTTTACCATAATCAATACGTTGATGTGCTTCAAGTCTTGTCATTTTCGGACCTGTTATTCCCAATGCAACAGGTTTATTATAGTCCAATGAAAGATCTGTTATTTTACGAGAGGCATGTTGTATTACAATTTCATCATGTGATGTGGAACCTTCTATTACAGCTCCAATTGTAACAACTGCATCTATATCTTCCTGTTTAAGAAGTTTTTTTATTGCAAGTGGCATGTCAAAAACACCCGGCACAATTATAACTTCTGTTATTTCTGATTCTAGAAATTTTGCATGTTCTTTTGCTAGTTCTAACATCATATGTGTTATATCATAGTTGAATTCTGAAACTACTGCCCCAATCCTAACTTTTACCATTGATTTACACACTCCTTAAATAATATCTTTTATTGTAAAATATTTTGTAAATTTAGATTTTATATAATCAAATTATTTCATTAAATCATTATATTCATATTTTCTTAAAATAGGATTTTATATAATAGTGATTTTTTTTTATATATTATGTAAATAAAATTGCACCTGCAACCGCACTAAAAACCATTATAAGAATTATAAATATTGCTATATATTGTGGTCTGTCCATTTTTTTTAATCTCCAAAAAATTTTGAAATTTCTCTTAAGGTTTCTCCAAATATTTGAATTTCTTCACTTGTATTATAATAATGTACAGATGTTCTCACTGACCCTCCAAGTTCATATGATCCCATATGTCGTATTGCAGGAATTGCACAGTGATGACCGCTTCTTACACAGATATTTTTAAGTTCATCTAATATTTTTGCAATATCATGTGCATTTACTCCATCTATATTGAATGATACTATACCATAAATATTTTCTGGATTACCATATATTATGGTATTATCTATACTATTTATTTCTTGGAATAATTGTGAAGTAAGTTTTTTACTGTGCTTTTCAACTTTGTCTATACCAATATTTTTAAGATAATCCACAGCTGCTCCTAATCCAATAACTCCAGCAATATTCTGAGTTCCGCCTTCAAATCTTGCAGGAACATCTTCAAATTCAAAACTACCCCCAATAACATTTGTAACTGTTCCCCCACCTAGATTCATGGGTTTCAGTTTCTCAACAGATTTCTCATCACAATATAAAAATCCTGTTCCAACCGGACCAAACAATCCTTTATGACCTGGGAATGAAACAAAATCTGCTTTAATCTTTTTTACATCAAACATGATATGTCCAGCAGATTGTGCTGCATCTATATGATAAAGAATATTATTTTCATCGGCAATTTTAGCTATTTCATTTATTGGCTGGACAGATCCTATGGCATTTGAAATATGTGTGGTTGTTATAAGTTTAGTATTATTATCAACAGCCGCTTCAACATCAGCTGAATCTATTACACCATATTTATCTGCATTTATAATGTTAAGATCTATTCCTTTCTTTTTTAGGTTTAACCATGGAATAAAATTAGAATGATGTTCTATATTAGGAACAATTATAGAGTCGCCTTTTTTAAAATTTAAACCATTTGCAACTAGATTAATTGCTTCGGTTGTGTTTTTTGTGAATATTATCTCTGATGGTTTACAACCAATGAACTTTGAAATCTTAGATCTTGCTCCTTCAAATTCATTGGTTGATTTAACTGCTATTCTATAAGCCCCTCTACCAGTGTTTGAATTATAATTATTAAAATAGTCACACATTGCATTAACAACTGGTTTTGGAGTTGGTGTAGTACTGGCTGCATCTAAATATATTACATTTTCAAGTAATGGGATATCAGCTCTAATGTCAATATTACTATCTTCCATACTCATACTCCAAATTTTTTTTTATATAAAAATTGTATTAATTTTATATATGGGAAAATGTATCTAATTAAATTTATTATGAGGATTATGAAAACTGTAAATCAGATCATTAAATAATAGAAGAATTGGGGATAATGCCTATTCTTCTATATATTTAGCTTTTATTTCTGCAGCCATTTCCATAGTTGTAGCATTACCTCCAAGATCCATGGTAACAACTTTTTTATCATTTAAAACAGTTATTAATGCTTTTTCAAGTTTTCTTGCTTCTTTATTTTCATCAAGATAGTCTAGCATCATTACAGCAGATAATATCATGGCAGAAGGGTTTGCAATGCCTTTTCCAGCAATATTAGGTGCAGAACCATGTACTGGTTCGAATAATCCCTGGTTTTCACCTATATTTGCTGAAGGTATAAGTCCTAACCCTCCGACAAGTCCTGCTCCTTCATCTGATAATATATCTCCAAATAAATTGGTTGTAACTATAATATCAAACATATTAGGATTTGTAATTAGAAACATTGCAGTTGCATCAACATATTTATCATCAGTTTCTATTGTGAAGTCTTGTGCAACTTTATAAAAATTATCTTTGAAAATTCCATCGGTTTTTTTCAGTACATTTGCCTTATGAACCGCTGTTACTTTTTTTCTTCCAGTTTTTTTAGCATATTCAAATGCATATCTACATATTCTCTCGGATGCTTGGTTGGTTATAATTCTAACTGCTGTTGCTCCATCTTTTATATATTCCTCAATACCAGAATATAACCCTTCAGTGTTTTCTCTTACTATAACAAAGTCTATATTATCAGGAACAGATTTAATACCAGGATAAGCCTTAACTGGTCTGAGATTTACATATAAATCTAATTCTCGTCTGAGTTTAACTATAACATCTGCTGCGGTTTCACCTGCTGCACCAAATAAACATGCTTTGGATTGTTTTACAATATCTATTGTTTCTTGTGGAAGTGGTATTCCAGTTTTTTTGGCATATTCATCTCCTGCATCAGTAAATATATATTCAAATTCAATGTCAGAAGCATCTAATACATGAAGTGTTGCTTCCATAACCTCTTTTCCTATCCCATCTCCAGGTATAACTGCTATTTTATACATTAAAAACACCATTTTATTTTATTTTTAAAAAATTTTTAAGGTTTTTATCAAATTTTTTTTTTTATAGAAATTATATATTCTAAACTAATACTGTTATGTTTTTATTATCCTTCTTTAATTTCTTGAAGATGATTTTTAAGGTAATTTATTAATCCTCCTTCTTTCATGATTTCTAACATGAAATCTGGTAATGGTTGGATTTCAAACTCTTCATTTGTATCTAGATCCTTTAGAATTCCTTTGTCAATATTAATTTCTATAATATCTCCCTGTGATATGTGTCCTTCTATATTTTTAGCTTCAATTAAAGGAAGACCTATGTTTATTGAGTTTCTGTAGAATATTCTTGCAAATGATTCTGCAACCACCGCAAATATTCCTGCTCCTTTAATTGCTATGGGTGCATGTTCTCTTGAGGATCCGCAGCCAAAATTTTTGCCTGCAACCATAATATCTCCTTTTTTAACTTTTTTAGCAAATTCAGGATCATATCCTTCCATAACACATGCAGCTAATTCTTTTTCATCTCTTAATACAAGATATCTTCCAGGTATTATAATATCAGTATCAATATCATCTCCAAATTTCCAAACTTTTCCTTTCAATTCCCAACACCTTCCTTTCCATTTATATTTCCATTTTTTTTCTATTTTATAACAAGTTTAATAGGATAGATTCTACTTAGATTGTTCTAGGATCGGTAATTTTTCCTTTGATTGCTGAAGCTGCTGCTACTGCTGCTGAACTAAGATATACTTCTGCATCAGAGCTTCCTTGTCTTCCTTTAAAGTTTCTGTTTGAAGTTGAAAGACTAACTTCACCTGGTCCAACAAGTCCTATATGTCCACCTAAACATGGGCCGCAGCATGGGTTACATACCAATGCTCCTGAATCTATAAATATTCTTAAAAGACCTTCATCCATTGCTTTGGTGTATATTTCTCTTGACGCAGGTATTACAAGCATTCTAATATTTTTTGATATGTCTTTTCCTTTTAATATCTTTGCAGCTACTCTTAAATCATTTAATCTGCCATTTGTACAAGATCCAAGGAATACTTGATCTATGTATGTTCCTTCAACTTCAGATACTGGTTTTACATTGTCTACATTATGTGGACAGGCTATCTGAGGTTCGAGTTGGTTGACATTAATATGTATGGTTTCAAGTGAAGATGCGTTATTATCTGTTTTCATGGTTTCATAGGGTTTGGTTGATCTTCCTTTGAGATAGTTTATTGTTTTTTCATCAGGTTCAACAAGGCCTGTTTTACCACCCATTTCAATTGCCATATTACAAAGAACCATTCTATCAGATATACTCATATTTCTTGTTGTTTCCCCTCTAAATTCACATGCTTTATAAGTAGCACCATCTGCACCAATATTACCTATTATATTAAGAACAACATCCTTTGCAAATACATTATCTGGTAATTTTCCTGTGATATCAAATTTTATTGTTTCAGGTACTTTAAACCAGAGTTTGCCTGTTGCAAAAACCATTGCCATATCAGTTGATCCTATTCCTGTAGCAAATGCACCTAATGCACCATGTGTACATGTATGGGAATCTGTACCTACAACAACTTCTCCAGGTATAATATGTCCTTTTTCTGGGAGAACTTGGTGACATACACCTTCTCTTATATCATAAAAATTGTTAATTCCTTGTTCTGTGACAAATTTTCTCATGAACATATGATTATTTGCTGCATCAATTGAATCAGCTGGAACTTGATGATCAAAAACAATCACTATCTTCTCAGGATCCCATACCTTTTTTATCCCTATTTTATAATATTCAACAGATAATGGTCCTGTTAAATCATGGGTCATAGCAATATCTATATTTGCCATTATTATCTCCCCTGCTTCTGCTTCTTTATTGCCTGATGCTTTTACAAGTATTTTTTCTGCCATGGTCATTGCCATTTAAATCCCTCCAATAATAATTTTATTTTATTAATTATGTTTAAGATTCCAAAATATTCTATGATATTTATTTTATTTGATGGTTGCAATTTTATCCACAATTTTAATGAAATTCTCTACTTCTTCAGGATTTAAAATCTTTAACATTTTTTTAATTGTATTTTTATGAGCCTGTTTATGCATTTTTATTATCTCATTACCTTTAGAAGTGAGTTTTAAAAAATAGAAACGTTTATCATCTGTAGATTGTATTTTATTTACAATACCCAGATTAATAAGTTGGTTAATAGCTATTGAAACAGTTGATTTTTTAAGATCAATGGATTTTGAAATTTCTGAAACATTTATATCTTCATTTTTATGGATTAATTCAATATAATAAAGTTGTCTTAATGTATATTCTTTTAATTGACCTGTTAAAATGTCTTTTTGAAGTTTTTGCATTATTTCATTTAATTTATCTATTGATTCCACTAATTCAAGCTCTTGATTCATTGTTCACCCACCAATCAAAGATATATATATATAGTTTTATCAAACTAACTATTATAAATTGTTTGTTATTTTATTCCCACTTACCCAAAAAAAATAAAATATTATAAATAGCTTTATAGTGTTTATAAATAATCTTAAAAAAAACAGATTTATATTATAATTATTAAAATTTTTTTGAAAATTAAAATATAATACTAAAATAATGAAACATTTTAATGATTCTAACAACATAATTGTAATAAAAAAAGAATTATTAATAATACAAGCAATTTTTGTAAATCTTATATAAATTAAATATACTATGGATAAGAGATATTGAAGTGAGGGAATACAAATGAGTGGCCAGGAAATAAAGAGTGAATATGAAAAGATTAAAGATAAAATATCATACAATGACTTCTTAAAGAGAATGGAAGAACGAAAACATGACTATGAAGATGTTAGTTTCATGAGTGAACTAGACATAGCCCGCACCATAGTTGGAGAATATATTAATGAAGAAAATAAACCATTATCAGAGGCAAATGAAGTACATAAAATAAGAAAACTTGAAACTGGTCATGATAACATCAGCATAACAGGAAGAGTACTGCATATATCCCATGTGAAAAAATTTACAAGTAAAAAGGGAAGAGAAGGAAAACTTGCAAATATGATATTATCCGATGATACAGGCGAAGTTCGGGTAGTTCTATGGACAGAAAATATTAAATTCCTTAAAAAAATATCAGAAGGAGATGTAATTAAAATCAACAATGCTGAAGTAAAGCAAGGATTCAGAGAAGATGAAGTACATATGAAATTAGATTCAACCATACAGAAGCTGGATGAAAAAGATTTTGAAACATTTCCAAAATATGATGATAAAATCACAATATAGAAGATATAAAAGGGGACATGCAAGTTAATGTAGTGGCCAGAATCTTACGCATTCCCAATATAAGAATATTCAATAAAAATGGTAAAGAAGGCAAAGTTTTATCACTG
>JAQVTJ010000018.1 GCA_028700095.1 Methanobacterium sp.
ATTATTATTATTATTATTATTATTATTATTATTATTATTATTATTATTATTATTATTATTATTATTATTATTATTATTATTATTATTATTATTATTATTATTATTATTATTATTATTATTATTATTTATTACTTAAAAAAAAGGAAGTATAATGGAATTTTATTTTTTTTAATATTTAACAACGATATGTTTCGTATTTTGTAATATTATCAGGTATATGGGTTGGATATTCTCCTGTTAGACATCCCATACATAAATTGTTATTTTCTATTCCAATACTATCAACAAGAGATTTTAAACTTAGATAACCTAATGAATCAACATCTAAAATGTTTCTTATCTCTTCTATTTCTTTATCTGATGCTATGAGTTCTTTTTTTGTTGCCATTGCTATTCCATAATAACATGGTGATATTATTGGAGGACAACCTACACGTAGATGTATTTCTTTAACACCTGCTTCTCTTAATAGTTTAACCAGGGATTTTGAGGTTGTTCCCCTAACTATACTATCATCAACAAGGATTATGCTTTTATCCTTAAGTTCAGTTTTTATAGGATTCATTTTAAGCTTAACAGAACTTTCACGTTCTTCTTGTGTGGGCATTATAAATGTTCTTCCAACATAACGGTTTTTAATAAGTCCTTCACCATAACCTAGACCAGATTCTCGGGAATATCCTATGGCAGCTGTTATTGCAGAGTCAGGTATGGGCATAACAACATCTGCATCAGCAGGAAATTCACGTGAAAGTGCTCTTCCAATATTTAATCTAACATCATAAACAGGTATTCCTTCTAGTATGCTGTCAGGACGTGCGAAATAAATATATTCAAAGATACAATGTGCCTTACGGGGTTTATCAGCTATAGGTAATTTATAACTTTTTAATTGTTTGTTAATATGTATTATTTCACCAGGTTCTACATCACGAAGATATTCTGCTCCTACAACATCAAAAGCAACAGTTTCTGATGCAACTAATGTTAAATCCTCTTTTTTACCTATGGAAAGGGGTTTTATACCATGAGGATCTCTTACAGCGAAAAGATTATTATTTATAAGTATTACAATAGAATAAGATCCCAGAAGAGTTTTTGTAATGTTTCGTATGGCATCAGCCATTTCTTGTGTTTTAGAATATTCTTCTTTAAGCAGATGACATATTATTTCAGAATCAGTTGTTGATTCAAATTTATATCCTAATTTTTCTAATTTATTTTTTATTTCAGATGAATTTATTATATCTCCATTATGGGCAATTGCAATTGTTCCTGAATCAAATTCAGTTGAAAATGGTTGTGAGTTTTCTATTTTTGATTTGCCTGTTGTTGAATATCTAACATGTCCTATTCCTATATTACCTTCTATGCATTCCATGTTATTTTTGTTGAAAACATCACATACAAGACCCATACCTCGAAATGTGGATATTTTCTCGTTATTATAAGTAGATATACCTGCTGATTCTTGTCCTCTATGCTGTAATGCGTAAAGTCCATAATATATCTGGTTTGAAACATTAACAGATTTTTTATAAGAGTATACTCCTAAAATACCACATTTATCTCTCAATTGAAAATCTCCCATATAAGATAATATAACTTTTATTTAGGTATATCTTAATTAAATCAATTTATTAAAATTTTATTTATATTAAAATCAGAGTTTATAATATATTTATTAATTATTATTATTATTTTTTTATATGTTTAGATTATCTTTTCTGTTGTTTCTTCATTAAGATCTTTGATCTTAGATTGGTGGAAAATTAGTGCTGTTCGTATTATTTTAAGCCATTCTTTGGCATCTTCTATGGTAGAAGCTGCTATGTAGCCTTGGCCTATAATTATATTTTCAGGTTTAAATTCATTGGAAATAAAATTAATTTGTTCTATATCATTAAGTTCTTCATCAAATGATTCTTTCCAAAGTTTTTTTAATGAAAATCTTTCGAATAATTGTTTGGACTTTATGAACTGATATTTGTTTTTAATATCAGCATATCTATTTTTGATATTTCTTAAATCATCTTGGGTTATTTGAAGTTTTTCAGATATTTGTTGGTTTGAATTTGTTAATTCTTTATTTAATGAGTGTAGATTCTGGTTTTCAGTTTCCAAATCTTTTTTTTCATTGTTTAATTTTATTGAATTATTTCTGGATTCTACAAATTCATCTTTAAGTTCTCTGAATTTATGTATATTAGCAATTGATGTGAGACCTGTTCTGATAATGGCATTTTTTATTTCCTTCCTTATAATTGAAGGATCCATATATTCCACATCATGTCCAAATGGAAATTTCATACGTTCAACATGTCCCACTTGATCTTTAAGACATTTTTTGAACTTTTCTGCAAGTTCCCTTCCTGGTGCATCAACATCAGTAGCAATTAATACAATATCTGCACCCTGAACTGCTTTTTTAGCTATTTCAGGGTTGGTGGTGGGAATTATGGATGAGATGGTGATATGGTATTCAGCACCAAGGGCTATGTTTTGCATTGCCCTGGAAACTATTTCCACATCTGAAGCACCTTCCACAATTATCCTAACATCAATAGGATTTATCGCATCCATTTATTTCAACCTTAAACCGTTAAGTTTCTTATTCTGCCAGTTGTAAGTTCTGATCTTAGCAGATCTTCCGAATCCACATGCTGCACAGTATTTTTTACGTGCATTGTATGAGTTTTTACCACAACGTCTGCATCGTATATGTGTTTTTTTGTTACGCTTACCAAATGATGGTGTTCCTTTCATTCTCTGTATCCTCCGTGATCTTAAAAAAATATTTCTAATCTAGTTGTAGTAGAGTAGTATTTAGGTTTTTATCCTATACTGGAGATATATAAACTATATTATCTCCTCTTATAAGAACGATTCCTAACCTTTTTGATGTCTCTCCACCTTCTAATTCTTCGGCTTCGTTCAATACTAAATTCATATGCATGTCAAAACTTTTTAAAAGTCCCCTAAACTCTCTTCCACCTTTGAGTTCTATTAATACTTGGGAGTTTAATGATTTACCCAATACATCTAAGGGTCTTGAAGTATTCAAATTCTTCTGTACAGTCACAATATCACCTTTCCTATAACTTCATTGTTGGTTCAGTTTATATTTAAATGTATCCGTTTCTAAATACTATAATATTAATGTTACTATTAATATTTTTAATTAAAGATTTAAAAAAAAATAATATTATCTATAAATTTTTAGAGGTGTTGGTAAAATTGAAGATACGAAAAAGGTATCATCTTAAAAAGAAAATGCTTAAAGAAGTGAAAATTATGCTTGGAGAATATTATAATATATTAAATTCTAAAAGCAAAGTGGAAATTATTGAAACAAATATGAATGATATTATATTAATAGATGGTAGTCCCATGATTATGATGATAGATGGAGAACCTTTCCCAACACTTAAAGGTGCTTTGAAATTGGATATAAAATCAAAATATGTTGTTGTGGATATGGGTGCTGTTAAATTTGTTGTTAAAGGAGCAGATATAATGTCTCCAGGAATTACAGATGCTGATCCTAATATAAAACCAGGAGATCTAGTTATTATAATAGAGGAAACACATGGAAAACCACTTGCAATTGGTAGAAGTATTATATCGGGTTGTGAAATGGTTGCAAATTCCACTGGTAAAGCTGTGAAAAATATACATCATATTGGAGATGAAATATGGGATTTAGTAATTTAAATATATAAAAAAAGATTATAAAAATATTATATAAAATAATATTTTCTTTTTATAGTGGGGATGGTGTTGAAAATAGTCAAATTAAGATATGAATCAGGAAATATAGAATCTTCATATGTTCATAGAATTGGAATTCTTGCAATGGGATCTCATTTGGAAAATCATGGAGCTGCTCTTCCAATTGATACAGATTCAAAAATAGCTTCTTATATTGCACTTCAAGCTTCATTAATTACAGGTGCTAAGTTTTTAGGAGTTTTATATGCTGCAACAGAATATTCATTTATTGATCATGGTAAACATCTTACAACCGAGATATTAGTGGAAAAACAGCTTATACCCACACTTAAATCTGCTAAAAAATGTTTAAATCTGGATTGGGTTGTTCTTGTAAATGGTCATGGAGGTAACTTTCCAGTTAAAGAATTTATTGAAATTATGGAAAAAAAATCAAATCTTAAAATTGTTTTCAATAATAAAATTGTTGAAATTGAAGGTCCACATGCAGGAACTGGTGAAATATCTATTGCATCTATTCTAGGATTTTTAGATGTATCAAAACTTGATGAACACTGTAAATTTGATAAATATCCTGAAGTGGGAATGGTTGGTCTAGATGAAGCTAGAAAAATAGATAAAGGTATTAATAAAGGTGCTTTGGAACTTGAAAAGTTAGGTGTATGTGTTGATATGGATCTTGGTGAATCATTACTTAAAACCGCAATATTAGATGTGATTAATGATATTAAAGAAATTTGTAAAAAATAAAAATATAATATAAATAATATTTTTTTTTCTAAAATTTTAATTTTCTATTTTTTTAATTAAATAATTACATTCTTTAACTAATTTAATCTTATTAAATGCATTAGCTATTCTTCTAACAGATTCAAGAGCTCTTATTATAGAATCTAACCATGAAAATATATCACCAGCATATGCATGTATTCCATAATCTTTTAAAAGTTTTTTACTTATATCTGCAGGATCATATTTTAACATTCTATATTTCAACATCTTTGCTGATAACTCTTCCTGGAAACAGTTACAATAAGGTCTGTCTTTACATTTACAGGCCATAAATTCCATTTGTAAATTTATTAATAATTCTTGGAAACTAGGTTCAAGTTTAGAAATTGCATCTCCAGAACATAATATATCTAATGTTGAGTCTGCAAATAATCTTGAAGATATATTTGTTTTTAATGCCTGTGCAATTTTTTGACTTACACGTGAAGATAAATATGCATTTTCAAATGGTTGTAAACCCATTGCAATATCAAGTGGATTAATAATCTTTGCAGATCTTATACTTTTTTTAATATAATCTGCATCATTATAATTTAAAAATGACATGGACACTGCACATCCATATTTAGTGGGTAATATACTATCATTTTTTTCCATTGCCAATCCATATTCCAATAACAGATTAGAAATTTGATCTATATCCATGGGAATATCTTCATTTTTATATAATTTTTTAAGAGTGTTAATGTTTCTTGCTATTTTGGAACACAGATCAGAGAGAACTTGTTCCACAACAGCATCATCTGTATAATACACATTTATAGGTTCAACATCACTTTCTAATAATGTAACAGCACGCATATCTTCTGTTTCATCATCATATTTTAAACCTATTTCAGGAATAAGATAAACTTTACCTAGATCATGATATGATGGTCTGCCTGCTCTGCCTAGCATCTGTGAAAATTCATTAGGTGTTAACCATCTATTTCCCATTGTTAATGTTTCAAATATAACCTGAGATGCTGGGAAATCAACTCCTGCAGCAAGTGCAGCTGTTGTTACTACGGCGGATATTTCTTGTTTTAAAAAATCCTTTTCTATCCTATTTTTCTTGGCATAAGATAGTCCTGCATGATATGATGCTGTATTAACACCTCTTTTTACCAGATAATTTGTTATTGAATGTGTTTTTCTTCGGGAATTTGTGAATATAATTGTTTGTCCTTTAAATCCCTTGGCAGATATATTTTTATATTCTTGTCTTGTAAGTTGGGTTATAAGATCCATTTTATCATGTTCAGATCTTGTGAAGATAAGATGTCTTTCAAGTGGTACAGGACGTTTATTATATTCAACTAATTTCATTTTAAATTTATCTGCTATTTCCTGTTGATTTTTAATTGTTGCAGATAAACCTATTATTTGTAAATCTGGAAATAGTGTTTGTAATCTTTTAATTAAACCCTTTAATCTTGGTCCTCTTTCTTCATCATCAAGCATATGTATTTCATCAACCACTACTGTGCCAAGTTTTCCAAGTTCAGATGATTTTCCAGATCTTAAAAGGAAATCCAAACCCTCATAGGTTCCAACTATAATTTCTGCATTATTAACACGCCCATCGTGTATTGGAAGTTCTTCTTTAGCATTTATTCTGCTCATCCCTACTCTTATAGAAACTTTTAACCCTAATTTTTTGTATTTCTTTTTAAAATCTCTGTATTTCTGGTTTGCAAGTGCTACGAGTGGTGTTAGGAATATGAATTTTTCACCGTTCATTGCCTTTGGCACTCCTGCAAGTTCACCAATTAATGTTTTACCACTGGCTGTTGCAGATACAACCAGGAGATTTTCACCTTCAAGAAGTCCGTTGTCCAATGTAAGAGCTTGGACAGTTAATAAATATTTTCCATGTCCTTTCAATATTTTTTTAAGTTCCATGGGTATTTTAAGATCATCCATATTTATTTTAGGAATATTTTTATTATCATCTGTACTGATTTTATCATAAAGTGTTAAATTAGGATTTTTCACAGGGTTAAATCTAGGATCAAACATTGTTAAAACCATTTGAAGATCACCAGTTTCATCTAAAATTCTTTTAAAATTATTAAATGTACATTTATCAAAAGAACGGGATTTCATTTCTCTTTTAATTTCTTGTTCTGCACATTTTCTGCATATATATTCCTTATGATATTTATAGGAGGAATTTCTTCGTATTAATGTTATAAAACCTTCAAATGTACAATGTCTACACATAAGAGTTCTTTTAAATGGTATATCAAGAGAATTTAACATTTCCTCTGTTTCAGGATCTTCTCCAATAATATAGACATTTTGTTTTCTTAAAATTTTTAATGCTTCACCAGGTGGAAGTAGTGTTTCATTTTCTGAATCCTTTTTCACAATAAATTTATATGGTCTTATTTTATCTCCTATTCTTTTAAGTTTAAGATAACCATAAAATAAAGGCTTTCTTCTAGTGTTAAGAGCATCTTTAGCACTACCAATTGGAAAAATTTCCAATATCTTCTTGTTTTTCCTTAAAATTATCATATTTTGATACTGTATCCTAAATCTTTTATTTTATATAAATAAAATTTTATTTTTTTTTGGGCTAGTTTATAAGATTTGTATATTAATATTTTATATAAAAAAAAATTAAAGTCTTAGTTATTTTATAGGAAAATGAAAAAAAATATTTGGTAAATATATATATATTATATAATAGATTTTAATTTAAATTTCTTATATCCAAATATTTATTTTGGATTTCATTTTCTATCTTTATTAATTCTACTGCTTGATCTTTTAATTTAAACTTTTGGATCTTACCACTTGCTGTTAATGGGAATTTTTCAACAAAGAAAATATGTTTAGGTACTTTGTAACGTGCAATTTTAGTTACAGCATAATCTTGAATATCCTCAGCAGTTAACTGTGAACTTTCTTCTTTTATTATAAAAGCACCTATAATTTCTCCATATTTTTCATCAGGTATGCCAATTACTTGTACATCTATTATGCCATTAATTGTATGGATGAACTCTTCTATTTCACGAGGATATATGTTTTCCCCGCCTCTTATTATCATATCTTTGATACGTCCAACAATTGAATAATATCCTTGGTTATCACAAATAGCTAGATCTCCACTGTGAAGCCATCATTCTTTATCAATAACTTCATTGGTTTTTTCTGGCATTTTATAATATCCTTTCATTATATTATAACCTTTACAACATATTTCACCTGTTATATTAGGTCCTAATGTTTTGCCTGTTTTGGGATCTATAATTTTAACTTCACAGTTTGGTAGTGGTTTTCCCACTGTTTTAACAAGTTTTTCCAGAGGATCATCTACACTGATCTGTGTAAATCCTGGTGAACCTTCTGTTAATCCATAAACACTGGTTATTTGTGTCATATGCATATCTTTAACAACTTTTTTCATTGCTTCTATTGGACATGGTGAACCTGCCATAATTCCTGTGCGTAGGGAAGAAAGATCAAACATATCAAACATTGGATGGCTGAATTCTGCAATAAACATGGTTGGTACTCCATATAATGCTGTGCATTTTTCTTTTTGCACTGCTGCAAGTACCATTAATGGATCAAAAACTTCAATCATTACCAAAGTAGTTCCATGGGTTATTATAGCCATAACTGCCAATACAATACCAAAACAATGAAATAATGGTACTGTAACACATAATTTATCATTTTCTGTGAATTTTTGTCTTTCACCAATATAATATCCGTTATTAAGAATATTTCTATGGGTTAACATTACTCCTTTAGGAAATCCTGTTGTGCCTGATGTGTATTGCATATTCACAGTATCAGTATTATTCACTGTTTTTTTAATTTTTATAAATTCAGAAACATCTGTATGTTTACCTAAAAGCATTAACTCATTTGTATTATACATACCTCTATGTTTTTCTTGGCCAATATAGATTATATGTTCTAAAAATGGGAATTTTTCGGTTTTAAGACTTCCTCTTTCTTGGGTTTTGAGTTCTGGGATTAGTTGATATATAATATTAATATAATCAATATCCTGATATCCATCTATAATTGCAATAGCTTTCATATCTGATTGTTTAATCACATATTCAAGTTCATGGCCTTTATATGATGTGTTAACAGTTACAATAACAACTCCAATTTTAGCTGTTGCAAACATGAAACTAAGCCAATCAGGCACATTCCTAGCCCATATACCTACATGATCTCCTTTTTTTATGCCCATTGACAAAAGACCTTTGGCAAACATGTTAACACGTTCATCAAACTCTTTATATGTAAATCTAAGATCTCGATCAGGATATATTATAAAATCCCTATCAGGATGATTTTCAACCTCTTTTTCAAACAGATCACCAATGGTGTCTTCTGTAAAAAGCATATTTATTATCCCCTTATAAAATTATATATGGTTAAAATTGTTTTTTTTTTATTTATCAAATATTTTACATGCATCTTCTACCATTAAATGTTCATTTAGTTTGGATCTGATGGAATCTGGTATGGTTTTTTTCTCTATAAAATCAAAATGTACTACTACTGCTTCTCCTTTGACAGCGAGTTTTCCATTTTGCCATGCTTCATGTCCTATTGTAAATGAAGTATTTCCTATTTTTAAGATGTATGTTTTGATCTCCACATCTTTCCCATAATACATTTGATTTAGGAAATTAAATTCTGTTTTAACCATTATAAGTTTCCAATTTTCATAGCTTAAATCCAAATCCGGTGTAAACATTCGAAATATTGGATTTCGAGCTTTTTCAAACCATATTGCAACTACTGTGTTATTGACATGGCGAAGACCATCAATATCACCAAATCTGGGTGTTATAACCATATTATACATTTAATCATCTTCCAAAAATTATATTTATATTAATTACGGTATATATATTTTTTTATATTATAAATTTATTTAATAAGCTATTTAGAATTTTTTTTTAGATAGGAGTGTATATAACAGCTAAAATTTTAGCTTTACCATTATATGCATGTAGATCATGTGGCACAACAGAATCATAGTAAATACTATCTCCTTTCAAAACATGGTATGTTTCTTTACCATAGAGAACTTCTATTTCACCATCCATAACAAAAATGAATTCTTCACCTTCATGTGAAGATAATTGATAATCTTTTGTTTCTGGTGGATGCACATCAATTAAGAATGGTTCCATATGTCTATCTGTTTTTCCAGATGCAAGTGAGTAAAAATCTAATGTGCTTTTATTAAGATTATTATTTTTACCAGAAAATCTTATAACATTTTCTGATTTACCTGTTTTAACAATAACCGGACCTGTTTGTGGACTGTCATCTAAAAATGTACCTAAACGTACATCTAAAGCCTTAGCAATCTTTAATAATGGGGATAGTGATGGTATTACTGCGTTACCTTCAAGTTTTTCAAGCAAATCTATACTTATCTGACTTTTCTCTGCAAGTTCTTTAATTGAAAAACTTTTACTCTCTCTTACTTGACGTATTTTTTCTCCAACTTGATTTTCTGACATTAATACACCTTTTTTTAAATATATGGGTTTATTAATATATTTTGTTTAGATATTTTTTTTAAAGCTTCTAACATTTTTTTTAAAATTCTCTATCTTTTTTAAAATACTTTTTTTTTATATATTATAATATTTTTTTAAAATCTTTTAAAAAAAAAAAATCTGGAAATCTTTAAAAAAAAAGTGGGGGTTTTTTTTTATAGATATTTTTTTAACTTACTTATATGGAATTAATAACCAAAAACTGATTGTGTGGGTATAGTATTATTGCCTGTGTTATTTGTGTAGTTTCCATTGGTTGTATTATTTATAATTCTCTTTGTAAGATAGGTAGGTTTAAATGAAGGATCTCCAATAGCTGTGATCTGTTTTTGACCATTTAAACTTGTTAAATTTAATTGTGTAATGTTTAAATCTTCAAATAGGCCGGTTCCTATATGTGCTACATTTGCAGCTGAAGCTGTTCCAAATGCAACTAGTGCTATTATTAACACAATAAATAAAGTTCCTGATTTCTTTGGGTTCATTTTAATTACCATAAAAATTATTAATATAGGATAAATTTTATTTTAAATTATTTTTGGTTTTTTTTATATTTTTATTATAGATATATATCTAAAATATATTATTCTACTGTTACACATTTAGCAAGATTTTTTGGTTTATCTGGATCTATTCCTCTTTCCACACTGATATAGTAGGATAGAAGTTGTAATGGAACAACATATGGTATTGGCGATAATATTTCACTTATATCTTCTTCTAATCCCATTATATCATGGGATTCTGATTTTAATATTTCATCTGTTGATGAGCCTACAGAAATTATCTTGGCACCTCTTGCTTTAACTTCTTCTATATTACTTAAAGTTTTATCATGACTTTTACCAGGAGGTACAATTGCTAAAACTGGAATATTATCATCTATAAGTGCTATTGGTCCATGTTTAAGCTCACCTGCAGCATATCCTTCTCCATGTATATATGTTATTTCTTTAAGTTTTAATGCACCTTCCAATGCAGTTGGATATGAGAATCCTCTTCCAATGAAAAAGAAATCATTTGCATCTTTATATTTTTTAGCTATTTCAATGATATGATCCTCATCTTCAAGTACTTGTTTTATATAGTCTGGAACCTTATGAAGTTCTGTTAAAAGCTTATTATTCTCACTCATAGCAATTACAAGCATATAAATTGAAACTAGTTGACTTACATATGTTTTAGTGGAAGCAACACCTATTTCTGGTCCGGCTCTTGTATATATAATATGGTCAGCTTCTCTTGTAATTGTACTTCCTAGAACATTGACTATTGCAAGGGTTTCTGATTTTTTATTTGCTATTTTCAAAGCTTTTAATGTGTCTGCTGTTTCTCCGGATTGTGTTATTAATATTACCAATGTATTTTTATCAAGAGCTCCTTGTGAGAATATAAATTCTGATGATAACATAACATCTGTTGGGATTCCTAGTAATGTTTCAAATAAATATTTCCCAATAATAGATGCATGGAATGATGTTCCACATGCAATAAAACATATTCTTTTGAATTTAGAAAATTTAGCAACTACTTTTTTAATCTCTGGAAAGTCCATAAGTGTATTTTTAATAACATCAGGTTGTTCATGTATTTCTTTAAGCATGAAATGTTTAAATCCTCCTTTTTCTGCCATGTCAGAGGTCCATTCAATTATATTTATATTGTTTTTAAGGGTATTTCCATCTATATCCTTTATTATAACCCCATCTGGGCTTAATATAACCATTTCATTATCATTTAAGTAAATAACATTTTTAGTATGTTTAAGTATTGCAGGTACATCTGATGCTATAAATGATTCTTTTTCTCCTGCACCTACTATTAATGGACTTTCTTTTCTTACACCTATTATTTTGTTAGGTTCATCTTTAGATATCACTGCAATTGCATAGGATCCTTTAATATCTTTTGTTGCTAATCTCGTTGCAACTTCCAAACTATTACCTATTTTCATATATTTTTCTATTAAATGTGCTAAAATTTCAGTATCTGTTTCTGAAGTAAATATATGGCCTTCATCTTTAAGTTGTGTTTTTAGTTCTCTATAATTTTCAATTATTCCATTATGAACTAGGGCTATTCTATTTTTACAGTCTGTTTGTGGATGTGCATTTACACTTGTTGGAAGTCCGTGAGTTGCCCATCTAACATGAGCTATTCCCATATTACCTGGAATATCTGTTAAATCTAATCTTTTATGTACATCATTTATTTTACCTTCACCTTTTTTAATATATATATCTCCTGAGAGTGTTGCTAATCCCACAGAGTCATATCCTCTGTATTCTAATCTTCGGATGCACTCTAAAAGTACAGGTGCTGCTTTATCATTAATTATACATGCTACAATTCCACACATGATTTTTCACCGCGAATTATGAATTTCTTTCTAAAAAGATTTTTATTTTAATTAATTTTTATAATATTATGTTATATTAACCCTCTAATAATTTTATTTTATATGATAAAAAAAAAATTTTTTTTTAACTAATAAAAATATGGTATAGCTTTTATTATTATAAGTAGTGTTTATGAACCTTTAGTAGCTATATAAAATTATCATATAAATAATTTATATTTTTATATTTAAATCTGGAAATTATCATCTAAAATGTATATTAAATTTTTATTTTTTTTATAGATGAGATTTTGTATAAATAATATTAGATTTTTTTAAGTATTTTATACTATAATATTATATTTTAAAATATTAAATCTGTTTTTATCTATATTTTTGTGGGGATGGGTGTAGATTCTACCAATTTTTTTTTTGTGAGATGGTTTTTAAATCTAAAATTTTATCTGCTTCTTCTTTTGTAAGAATTCCTCTGGCCACAACAATATCTTTGATGGATTTTTTATTTTCCAATGCTTCTTTAACAAGTTCTGCTGCTTTAAGATATCCAATTTTTGTTGAAAGAAGTGTTGCAAGACTTGGATTTATTTCAATAATAGTTTTTAACCTATCTTTATTAGCTGTAATTCCTTCAATACATTTTGTTTGGAATATAGGTAGGTAATTATTTAGAAATGAGATTGAATCTAAAATATTAGATGTCATTACAGGAGTCATTACATTTAATTCAAATTGTCCTGCCTGTGCAGCTAATAATGCTGTTGTATCATTTCCTATAATTTGGAATGATATCATATTAAGACATTCTGCCATTACTGGATTGAATTTTCCAGGCATTATAGAGGATCCTGGTTGTACATGTGGTAAATTTATCTCAGCAAATCCTGAAGTTGGTCCTGAACCCATTAAACGTAAATCATTTGATATTCTAATTAAATCATGTGCAAGTCCTCTTAAAGCACTGGAAAAATTTAAAATTTGGGATCTGCTTTGTAAAGCTTCAAAACTATCTTTGGCAGGTGTAAGGTTAAGTAAGGTTAATTCACCAAGTATTTTAACCACAGTAACAGTGTAAGATGTAGGTGTGTTAATCCCAGTTCCTGTGGCAGTACCTCCTATTGCAACTTCAAGCAGATTATTTCTTTTTTCATATATTTCCTTTGCTGCATGTAAAATTGTATTACCATATGCTATGAATTCATCACCTAATAGTACAGGCATAGCATCCATAAGATGTGTGCGTCCTGATTTAGGCATATTTAACAGCTGACTGCCTTTTAATTTAAATGATTTGCCTAAATTGATAAGGATATTATAGAGTTTATCTGTTTCTTTTATAATGGCAATATGAGATGCTGTTGGAAATGTGTCATTACTGGATTGTGATGCATTTACATGATCATTGGGACTTAAATAATCATATTCTCCTTTATTTCTTTTTAAAATTTCCAATGCTCTGTTGGCAAGTACTTCATTTATATTCATATTAAATGATGTACCAGCCCCTGCTTGATAGATATCAACAGGAAATTGATCTGCTAATTTTCCGTGTAGAACATCATTTGCAGCTTTTAAAATTGCCTCTCCCTTCTTATTATCAAGAACTCCAAGTTTCATATTGGTAAGAGCTGCTGCTTTTTTAACTGTTACATAAGCATGGATAAGTTCTGTTCTTTGGGTTCTGCCACTTACTGGGAAATTTTCAACAGCACGTAAAGTTTGTATACCATAATAAAACCTTGATGGAATTATTTTTTCCCCTAATGAATCCTTTTCCAAACGCATATTATATTTATACCCTCCTCCAAATTTTTTCCATCTTCCAGCCACTATTATTTATTAATATCTTCTAAAAATTAGATATGATCTTTAAAAGGTGTTATAAAATGTTTAAAAAGAAATGTCTACCTAATTTAAGTTCCATATCAATCTATATTTTTGTATTTTATAGAATTAATAATTTTTGATATATTAATATTATTTTCAAATCCCGGATAGAAAAAGTGTAGATTATATAAAAAAAGGGATGGTGCTGGTTGATAAAATATATTTGTAATATTTTTAAAATTATTGAAACATATAATTAATATATTTGTATAAAAAAAAATTAAATGTTTATTATAGGTCTTATCAGCCTAATATTTATTATAAAATTAAAATATTAAAAAATAGGGTTTTATATTTAATTTATAAATATAATTATAAGTTAAAACACTAAATTATCAAATTATATGATTTCCCTTGACAAAGTTTTTATATAATCCAAGAGACTATATCTTTAATTAAAAAGTGAGAAATTTTATGGAAAAAATTTTAGTAAAATAAATATGGAAAGAAAATTTTTTTTTAATGGAGTTTATAAATGAATCCAAAAATTGGAGATCTTATATACGCTGGTAAAGCAAAAGATGTGTACGAAACAGACACTCCTAACCATGTTATAGTTAAATTTAGAGATGATATAACAGCAGGAGATGGGATTAAATGTGAAAGTCTTGTGAAAAAGGGTTATTATAATTCTGTGATTTCTTCAAAGTTTTTCGAAATTTTAGAAGAATCTGGAATTAAAACACAATATATAGAACTGATTAAACCAGGTTATATGTTATGTAAAAAATTACGTATGATACCACTTGAAGTTATAACTCGAAATATAGCAACAGGAAGTATTGTAAAAAAATTTCCATTCCATCATAACCAGATATTAAATCCCCCTATAATACAGATGGACTATAAAAATGATGTATATCATGATCCCATGTTAAATGATTCAATAACAACTGCTTTATCCCTTGCAACACAACAAGAGCTTAATAATATAAGAAAAATCACATTTAAAATCAATAATATATTAAAGGATTTTCTATTGGAGAAAAATATTTTATTTCCAGATTTTAAGATTGAATATGGTTTTGATTCCCATGGAAATATAGTTTTAGGAGATGAGATCAGTCCCGATACATGTAGATTTTGGGATTTAAAAAGCTGGGAAGTTCTTGATAAAGATTTATTTAGAAATGGTGAATCCAATGTTATGGATGCATATATGAAAATTGCATCTTTAATACTTAATAATGAAGATAAAGAAAAATGGAACATTTCCCATATTTTAAAATAAAAAAAAAATTCATTATTAAATTTTATTTCTAAAAAAAAAAGTTAATGGTGATTGCAAAAATGAAATATGATGCAAAAATTATAATTAGCCTAAAAAAGGGTATGTTAAATCCTGAAGCAGCAAAAATACAAAGAACACTGGCTTTACTTGATTATAATGTAGAAAATACAGGTACAGAGGATATTGTTAAATTTATAATTGAAGGATCAAATCAGGAACTTGTTAAAAAACAAGTAGATGAAATGTGTCAAAGACTGCTCTGCAATCCCATGATACATGATTATATTATAAAAATAACACCAAAAGAGGAATGAAATTATGAAAGTGGGGATAATAAAATTTCCTGGTTCAAATTGTGACCAGGATGTTTTCCATGCACTTGAACTTGTTAAAGCCCAACCAGAATATATCTGGTGGAATAAAAGGGATCTTTCAGATTTTGAAGCAATAATAATACCTGGAGGATTTTCTTATGGTGATTATCTACGTGCAGGAGCCATAGCAGCAATCACCCCTGTTATAGATGGTATTAAAGATTGTGTTAAAGAAAAAAAACCTGTTCTTGGAATATGTAACGGTGCTCAAATACTTGCAGAAGTAGGATTAGTACCTGGTGTTTTTACCCAAAACCAAAGTGCAAAATTTATTTGTAAATGGACAGAACTTAAAATTAACAGTACCAGAACACCATTTACAAGTATGTATAAAAAGAATGAAATAATAAATATGCCAATAGCCCATGGTGAAGGCCGTTACTATAATGAAAATCTTAAAAAATTATATGAAAATGATCAAATAATACTTTCATTTGCCTTAGAAAATCCTAACGGTTCAATGGAAGCTATTACAGGAGTATGTGATGAAGAGGGATTGGTATGTGCAGTTATGCCCCATCCTGAAAGAGCATCAGAAACTATTTTAGGATCTGATGATGGTTTAAAATTTTTCAGTGGAATGGTTAAATATTAAAGTTATCCCCCTCCCAAATTAGAAATCAAAAAATAAAAAAAAATATTTATTTAAAAAAAAAATATTTTTTTGAATTAAATATAAAAATATTATTATTGTTCTTAAATTAAAATTATATTTTATTATCTAAATAAAAGAAAACTTTAAAAAAAATAAATAACTAAACTTCAAGGTGAAAAATAATGGTAGTATATTTGGTTGGTGCAGGACCTGGTGATCCAGATCTTATAACTCTTAAAGCTGTTAATGCTCTAAAAAAGGCTGATGTAGTAATATATGATAGACTTGCAAATAATGAAATTTTAAAATATGCAGAAAATGCTGATCTTATATATGTAGGTAAAAAAGCAGGTGAACATTACAAAAAACAAGATGAAATAAACCAAATATTAATTGATCAAAGTAAAAAACACAACACTATTGTTAGGTTAAAAGGTGGAGATCCATTTGTATTTGGTAGAGGTGGAGAAGAAATGTTGGCATTGTTAGAAAAAGGGATAAATGTGGAATATATTCCTGGAGTAACCTCTGCCATTGGTGTACCAACATTTTCAGGACTTCCAGTCACACATAGAGGAGTTGCAACTTCATTAACAATAGTTACAGGACATGAAGACCCTACTAAACCTAATAAACAGGTTAAATGGGATTTTAAAGCAGATACAATAGTTATTCTTATGGGTATTGGTTTGCTTGAAGAAAACACTAAAGAAATAATGAAATATAAAGATGCAAAAACCCCTGTTTGTGTTATTGAAAATGGTACATTACCCAATCAAAGAATTATAACAGGAACATTGGAAAATATCACCCAAAATCATATAAACACACCTGCAATAGTAATTATAGGTAAGGTAGTAGATATTTTTAAGGAATCTTTAGATAAAAAGTCTAAAATTTGAAAAGGTATAAATAAATGAAGGGCAATGAATTTAAAGGAAAGATAATAGGAATAACACGTCCTGCTGAAAGAGTGGATGAAGCAGTGAATATTATTGAATCATATGGTGGAAAAGCATTTATTGCACCTACATTGGAACTTAAAGTTTCAAATTCCCAGCCACTTAAAAATTTATGTAAAATGGCAGGAAAGCTTGACTGGTTAATATTCACATCTCCCACAGCAATTATATCCTTATTCAAACATTGTAAGGATCTTAAAGAAAGATTAAATCCTAACTGTGAAATAGGTGTAATAGGTCCTAGAACCGGTAAATTTCTGGAAGAACAGGGTTTAAAAGCAGATATAATACCTGATGATTATACAACAGAAGGACTTTTAGATATTTATAAAGATAGAGAACTTACTAATAAATTAATAGGACTTCCTAGAACATTATCTGCAAGGGATCCACTTCCAGATGGACTTGAAAAAATGGGTGCAAATATATTAATTGCAGAAGCTTACAGCTCACAAGTTCCTGAAAATAAAGAAAATATTGAAAATTTAATAAAAAATATAATCACTGGAAAAATTGATGCAATAACATTTACAAGTAACTTAACTGTGCAAAATTTATTAAAAATTTCCAATGAAAAAGATAAGGAAAAATTAATCCAACAATTAAGAAATGGAAATGTTAAAGTAGCTGCAATAGGTCCTGTTACAGCACAACCTTTGAAAGAACTTGGAATTCCTGTTTTAATTCCTAAGGAATATACTGTTAAAGCCATGTTAGAAAAGTTAGTAGATCAATATAAAAGAAATATAAAATAATTTAATTATAAATAATATAACTAATGGAATTAATAAAAATATATATGTATGTAAATATATTTTAGGTAGGGTTTTATTTATGAAAGCTATAATATGGCCAGTTTATATTGATTCAAAGAAAACTAAACATGAAGGAAGGAAAATTTCAATAGAACATAGTGTAAGCTCTCCTAAAATACGGGAAATTTTTAAGGCAGCTGCAAAGCTTGGTTTAAATCCTGAAACAGAAAAAAATAAATCATATCCTAGAGCATGGTGGGAAATTTCAGGAAGAGTTATAGTAGATAAAACCATGGCCAAAAACCAAATATTAATTAAAATAAGTAATATTATTAAGGCATCTAGATCAAAATAAATTTTAAAAAAGTTTTTTTTTCTTTTTATATCTTAAAAATGGAGTTAACTAATGCTTGAATCTAATAGTTCAATGAAATTACCTTTTACTAAAGCACATGAATTAATTAATAAATGTGAAGATATTAAAATATACACCCACATAGATTGTGATGGTGTTACAGCAGGTGCTATATTATCTTCAATGCTTGATAGGCTTGATAAGGATCATGAAATAGAATTTATAAGCCTTGATAAAATAGATGATCTTAAAACAGAAAATGAACTTACAATATTTTCTGATATGGGATCTGGACAGGATCTAAATAAATTTTGTACCTCCACATCCAAAACCCTGATTCTTGATCATCATCCTCCCATTAGGAAGATGGGACATTTAATGCATGGAGAATTATTAGAGTTAAATTCTCATTATCATAATATTGATGGATCCTATGAAATTTCTGGTGGAGGAATGAGCTATCTTCTTGCAAGAACATTTAGATTTCAAGATCTAAGTTGGATGGGTGTTTTAAGTGCTGTTGGAGATATGCAAAACAGTTTTAATGGGAAGATGATGGGTTTAAATCATGGCATACTCAATGAAAGCATTAAACATCAATTAGTTGAATCAAAAAATGATCTTGCAATATATGGAAGACAAACCCGACCTATATTTGTTGCATTATCCTATTTTGGAGATGTAAACCTACCAATAACTAATAATAAAACAGAATGTCTTCTTCTTCTAAATAAGCTTGATATTCCAACTAAAAATGGTAGGAAACACAGATCATTATGTGATTTGAGTGTTGAGGAAAAAGGCAGATTATTTTCTGAACTGGTTCGTATGTTAAGTTTAGAAGTTCCATCTAAATATGTTAAATATGTACCGAAATTAATATCAGGAGATTCATATGAATTTTTAAAAGAAGAAAAATATTCACCGCTTAGAGATGCTAGTGAATTTTCAACAGCTGTTAATGCATGTGGAAGACATAATCATCATAAAGTTGCATTAAAAGTATTAAAAGGAGATAGAGGTGCAGGACTTGATGAAATGGAACATCTTGCACTGGGACATCGCCGTTATCTTGCTCAGAAAATGAATTGGATAAGGGGAGATGATAGAATAATACCTCTTAAAAATATACAATATTTTGAAGGAAGTGAAATAAAAAGTGAGGTAATTGGTACAATAGCAGGTATGATATTAAGTTATGGTGATTGGAGAAAACCAATTATAGGGTTTACCCCTATTGGAGATAATAAAGAAGGAATAAAAGTTTCATTACGATGTTCAAGATTACTTGCATATGATGGTATACATTTTGGGAATTTAATTAAAAAAGTTGCAAAGAAAGTGGGTGGAACAGGAGGCGGACATTCTGTTGCATGTGGGGCTTATATACCTGAAGGTAGTACTAATAAATTTTTAAACCTGTTTGATGAAAGTTTGAAAGGATTAATATAAAATAAGGGATAAAAATTATGAAGGTTTTCAAGAAAAAAGGTGAACTCACAAGATTCCAGATACTTGCAGAAATAGCAAGAGAACAACCACATCTAAGACAGAAAGATATAGCTAAAAAGCTTGATATTACTGTGCAGGCTGTTTCAGAAAATATTAAAAGTCTGGTTGATGATGGTTTTGTTGAAACAGGTATGGGTAATTCAAGATATAAAATAACCAAACGAGGCATTGAAAAGGTTAAAAATGAAGCTGTAAACCTTAAAAAATATGCAGATAATGTTCTAGATACTATGAATACTTATAAATCAGTATGGCCAGCATTAGCCAGGGAAAATATGGAAGCTGGTGAAACTGTATGGTTAGAAATGGATAAAGGAACATTATATGCAGGAAAACATAAAAGATCTGCCTATGCACAGGTTTTAACTTCAGCATCTAAAGGAGATGATGTTGCTCTTATTAAACTTGGTGGTACAATTAAACTTAAACCTGGACATGTGGTTATAATACAAGTTCCAACAATAAATGAAGGCGGATCCAAGGCCTGTAACCTGGCAGAGATTAAAGAAATTTATACACAGGGATTTGATAGAATTGGAATTATGGGCACAGTTTCAAGGGCTGTAATAAATAAAATTGGTATTCAAACTGATTTTGAATTTGCAACTCCATATGCAACTGTTGCAGCTGCAAAAAGAGGGCTTAATGTTTTAGTATTTGCTGTTGGGAAGATGAGTAAGAGTTTAATAAAG
Source organism: Methanobacterium sp. (assembly GCA_028700095.1). Classification (GTDB taxonomy): domain Archaea; phylum Methanobacteriota; class Methanobacteria; order Methanobacteriales; family Methanobacteriaceae; genus Methanobacterium_B. The sequence continues at coordinate 20,778 of JAQVTJ010000018.1, forward strand.
AAATTGGAATATGAAGGTTTAAGATATAAAGTGGAAGATGTTTCATTGGAACAACTTCAAAAATAAAGGAATTTAAAGAAATCTACATCCATAGGAATTAATTTTAGAAATCATAACATTATCAAGAGATGTATCTGGTGTTTGGGAAAGTGCAAATGCTGTGTTTCCAAGCATTGCCATTGATGCACCTATAGTTTCTTCTTGGAGGATATTTATGATATCTGATACTTCATTATTAAGTAATTCTGTTTCCATTGCAAATTTATGGGATAGTTTAAGGAATAGTTCTGGAACTGGATTTTTTAATAACATATTTAACATATTTCTGCCTGTGTTATTAATTCTTTTTTTGTGTAGGGGATCTGTGATTATTTCAGATGTTTCAATACCACCTAAACTTTTGCATATAACATATAAATCTTTTTTTAATATTATTTTATCTGTTAAACCTATTCCTGGAGCTCCTTCTTTTATTCTTAATGTTATACCTCCATTTACTTCGGCAATTACATCTCCCAATCCACTTTCCATCTCAATTTCTGCAATATGTGCTATGCTTGTGGCTTTATTATAGGTTATATTCAGTTCAAGGATCTTTGCAATTGAAAGTGCTGTTCCAAGTGCACATGCTGCTGAAGTTCCAAACCCTGCACCTATGGGAACTTCTAATTCATGGTTAATATTTATTGATTGGTTATCTAAGAGTTTAGAAATATTAAATTCTCTTTCCATAAGTTCAAGTGTTTTAAAGGTTATAGTAGTGTTTCTAACATCTTTCTTTCCATTAATTGTTATATTATTCTTTATATTGTCTGAGGAATATTTATCTGATATTTTAAGATGTGTTATTACACCTTTGTCCATTGCTACACCTGCACCACAGGATCCTCTTTTCAATGGATTTTGATTATCAATTATTTCAAAAAATCCTGTTATATGAGATGGTGCGAAAATAGAACATTTCATTTTTTTATCACTTCTAGTTATAATTATATAAAAGATTATCTTTATTCTTTTATATAATGATAAAATATTATATTATGTCAAAGTAATTTTAGTTGATTAAAATATTATAGGTTTTAAAGACATAAAATATTAAGCAGTTTGCATTAATTATTAGGGAAAATGATAATAAAATTTTTCATTATCAAAAATAAATAAAATAATATATTAAATCCTTATAAAAAAAAACTGGTATTCTGATATTAATTTTTCTAAAAAAAAAGAATATAACCACGAAAAAATACATTTACTTCCCAATAAAAAGGAAAAGATATAAAAAAATTTTTTTTGTACTATTTTGTTTTTATAGTTTGATTTGTTTTGTTATGTTTTTTATATGGTTTATTAGTGTTTTGATGAAGTTTGTAATTTGGTTTGTTATTTGTTGTGTGGGATTCATAAAGTTTAGATTGGATATATCTAGGTTAGACTTGATGAGGTTTATATCAGGCATTGGTGGGTTTAATAAATTTTT
>JAQVTJ010000106.1 GCA_028700095.1 Methanobacterium sp.
CAAACCACCGATGGTGATGATCATTACAACCTTGCCTCTTGTTTGAAAACTTGGCGTGTACACTCTGAACAGAGGCTTCCACCATAAGGCCTGTTAGGTCTTTTTTTTGACTTTGATAATTTTCTTATTTGATATGGTCTTCCCCTTGGAACAGAGTGAAGTTGTTTACCACATTCAGCACATATATGTTTGGAGGGTAGTTTCCTCTTATAGTGAAGTACTGTTTTTCCTCCAGGGGTTTTTTTGAACGTTCTTTTGTATGATCTCGATCTGTACCTTCCTTCTGGCATACATACATCTCCTAAAAATTTTTATTTTATTTAAATATATTATATAAAGCAAGTGGATATGATGTTTTTAACAAATAATTGATTTTTATTAATTTAATTTATTATAAATTAATATTCCATCTTATAATTTTTTTTTTTTTACTTGCAATATTATCTTAACTTAGTAATTATTTGGTTTTAATTGAATTTTAAAAGTTTCTAGTAGAACTTTTTTTTTTGGTTAACTTTTTAGATAGGATTTATATGAAATAAATGGGTTTAAACCATTATTTTTACATAGGTGTTCCTTTTAGCCCTAGTAATTTTCTCCATATAATAGACATTGCAAATGAGCATAATATGTACCATCCAAGCCATTCAATTGCCATTACAGGAACTCCTGCAGATTGATGATAGAATGAATGGAATATTGGTATTAGTAACACATAATATGCGAAGTTTGGTATATTAAGCCACATATGATTTATAAGTGGATTTCCTGCCATCCAATAGAATATTATTAATATTGGTACCATTGTTACAATCATGGGTTTGAAAGAATTGAACATCATCTCTTTTTGTATGCTCATAAATTCTGTTTGTTTTTTCTGCATATCTGCCATTGCTCTTGGATCTCCGGATTTTTGGGCAGCCATCATATCCTTTTGAAATCCTTTCATTTCCTTTTGTAGGAATTGTAAACGATCCTGGTCAACTAATAATTTATTGGCTATTGTTATGAAAAAAGCTATTACTGCAGCTATTATAAATACTCCTATCATTGCCCCGAAAAATGGGTTGTTTGGATCTGAAACCAGTGTTAGAATGGGGTTAAGTATAGGATTTAATATTTGGTTGAGAATTGAAAAGTCCATATTTTTATTCCTCTTTTAATAATTGTATAATCATTTTAATGTTTTAAACATCTCTTCAACAGCTTCATTTAATCTGTTATCATGGTTTTTAATGATTTTTACTGTTGCACCTGTTAAAACAGCATATGCCATTGCTGTGGCTCTATTCATTTCCTGGTGGGTTTCAATGTCTTTAAGTCTTTCTGAATCCCTTATTCTTGTTACATCACTTATGCGTCTTTTTAGGATTTCATCACCATCTGCTTCCAGTAGAATAAACATATCTGGTTTCAACTGGTCTAACACCCATTTAGGAAGTCCTGGTAGAAATCCTGATGGTGTTTTTATTGTGCAATGTGTATCAACAATTATATTACTTTGCTCAGACTTCTCTCTTATACTTTGTGCAGCATTTTCTTGTACTTCCTTTTGTAGGTCTGGTGAAAGTTTTCTAAGTGAATCCCTGTTATCAACAAGACAGTTACTCTTTGCTATTTCTAGCATAACATCACCATAGTTCACATGTGTATAATCAAGTTCTTCTAAAGCTTTTATAAGTACTGTTGTACTTCCTGATCCTGGAATTCCTGCGATAACAACTAATTTCATTTTGAATCACCTAAAAAATTCCTTAACATTGGGTGCATATCCATAAGTTGTTCCTGGGCTATTTCTTCATATAATTTATAGACAATACCAACTGTCAAAAGAACACCTGTTCCTCCTCCAAGTGCACCTGTTAAATCTGCTCCAAATGCAAGTAATCCAACAAATGCCCCACCAAGTATGGTTATGGCAGGAATATACCGTTTAAGTATCTTTTCAAAGTGAGCTCTGCTACTTCTGTGACCTGGTATTTGCATTCCCATCCCATGTAACTGTTTTGAAACTTGTTTAGGTCCTATACCACTTAATTCAACCCAAAGTACTGCAAATAATATACATGATGCAATAAATACAATACCATATATTAAAACCCGCAATGGATCTGTATATATAATTGAAAGTGAGCTAGGTGTAGTTAGAATCAGCCCTATTCCATTTATAGCTCTACCATTAACTACATCTCCTAATATTGGAAAACCAATCCTCTGGAATATTTGTGCGAAAAGTTGTACATTCAGTAATAAAGCACTTGTTAATATAACTGGCATATTACTTGCATATATAAATTTCAGAGGATATTTTCCCCTTGCACCTTTAACCCCTCCATAGGATAACGGTATTTCAACACGCATACTTTCTGCATAAACAACAATTAAAAACACAATTATTGTAGCTAATACAGGTAATAAAACGTCAAATTGATGTTGTCCAGTTGTTAATAAATAGATAAATTTAGGTATTAACCCACTTGGTGCTTGTGCTCCTGCTGAAATCAGTGGATTTAATGATCCAAGCACTATCTGTTCTGCAACTCCTGCTGCAATAAATAATCCAACACCACTACCGAATCCCCATTTGGAAACAACTTCATCAAGGAATATTATTAATATTCCACCAATAGTCATCTGTAGAATAAGAATCCATTGTAATCCTGGTATTGCTGTAGGTAAAGATCCTAATAATACAAAGACCGATGCTTCAAATAATGTAAATATAATTGCAAGGAGCTTCTGTGTTCCCTGGAAAAATGCTTTATCCTCAGGTTTTGAAAGGTCAAGATTAATTATCTTACCTCCAACAAGCAGTTGAAGTATAATAGATGCAGATACTATAGGACCAATACCTAAAGTTATTATTGTACCGAAACTTCCAGCCATAACAGCTCTTAATTGAGCAAATTGATCAACTGCATTTGGACTTAACCCAAATAATGGTATCAAACCTAGTATAAAATACAGGATCAATATTAGACCTGTCCATTTGATTTTCTCTTTAAATGGTACCCTATATGTTGGGGATTTTACTTGGGGTATCAATGAGAAAATTGGTTGTATTATCTCTTTCAATGAACATCAACTCCTTGCCCTTAGAAATATACATTAAATTTCATTAAAGTGTAATTGCTTCTCCTCCAGCATCTCCAATTTTTTTGAGAGCTGACTTGGAAAATTGTGGGGATTTAATTATTAATGCTTTATTAATCCTACCTTTACCTAAAACTTTATTATAACCTATTTCAGTTACATCTATAACAATTTTATCCATTTCTTTAGTTGCTAACCCTTTATAAACAAGTTCTTCACATTTCTCATCTAGATAGTCAATGTTTACAGGGTTATATTCATATACACTTCCTTGTGGTCTTTTAAATCCATATTTACCAAAGTGGTTAGGATCATATTTAACCATCCATGTCCAGTGGTGTTTATGTCCACCAGCCAAACCTTTTCCCCCTCTATGACCTGCACCTCTGTTATTTTTAGAACAGCCGCCTGCCATTGTTCTGGAGCCTCGTAATTTACATACTTTCCTTGTTTTTCTTATCATATAAATCACCTTGATGATATTTTTGTAAGTAGAATTTCTGTTAAAATTTTTGGAAATATTTAAGTTGTTGTAGAAAATATTAGCAAAGATATTATTTTTAAACCTTTAAAAAAAAAGGTTTTATTTTTATATCATCTTTGCAACAAGTTCATCAATATTTCCTCTGTTTCCCAGGCTTCCTCCTTCTTTAAAGCTTTGTTTGGTTGTTTCATACCCTTTCCGTGGCGGGTGTAACCTGAAAACTGCTTTTATCCCTGCATCTTCAAAAGTAGCTTCTCCAGCTGCAACAACCTTTGCAAGTTCTTCTATTGAAGAGTAATCTGTGTTTTCTTTAATATATTCTTCTGTAACATTTACATTACCTGAGAGTTTTCCACGTTTTGTTATGATTTGGATAATTGTTTCAATATCAATTTCTCCCCAGGTTATGTAGTCCTTTGCCTTCACTAACATTCCTTTATAAGTTGGATCTTCGTGTAGAAGGACTAGGTGGTTGATTCTTGTGAGTTTTAACATGGACATGGTGTCTTGGATACCTTTTTTTACACCGGTTCTGCCCCTCACTCTTACTGCTGCGATCATTTGTTATCACCTTATACTATACATCCTAAATTTTTAAGGTCTTTGGTAGTGGCTTTTACTTTGCTTAGTTCTTTAAGTGCTTCAAAAACTGCTCCTGCAAAGTTTATGGTTGTCTGTGTTTGGCCCATTGTTTGGGACCATACATCATCTATACCTGCTAATCCTAGTATGGTTTTTCCAACATTTCCTATTGCTAAACCTACCCCACCAGGTGCTGGAATTAGTGTGACACGAACACTTCCTTTTTTACCTTCTATTTTAAATGGTACTGTATGTTCCCTACCACAGACACATCCCCAGTCACCGCAGCCTCTTCTAACTTTTATAATATTATATTTGGCATTATCAACTGCTTTTCTTATTGCAGGCCCTACTTCTTTTGCTTTTCCCTGTCCAAGCCCGACGTATCCATTTTTATTTCCGACAGCTACTATAACTCTGAAGTTAACTTTACGGCCTGATTTATGCATTCTCTGAACTAGATTCACATCCATTACCTCTTCTTCAAGATCAGGTAGTAGTGTGTCTATTATTCCCAGTTCCATTATTGGAAGGCCTTTCTCAAATATCTCATCAATATCTGTTATTTTACCTTCTTTTACCAAATGTCCTAATTGGGTTTTTGGTATAAATTCTTCTTTAGTGTAATTATTTGCCATTATACCCCTTCCTCAATCTTCTGTTTTATTGATTCAAAATGATCAGGGAGGTCTTTTGGAGATAGTCCGTTTTTAATGTATTGTGAAAACTTTTTCTCCACCTCATTATCACTCAGGGATTCTGCATATGATGCAACATGTTCGCCCCTTATTCTTTCATCAGCAGGTAATATCACATTGTTATGTGGGACATTAATTCCTGCATCAACTGCTCCTTTAAGTACTGCAAATATCTTTGCACCTTTAGTTGAGGATTTAAGGCCTATGTCTAGTATAGCATTTTCAATTCCTTCTTTCTGTGCTTTTTTAGCAACTAAAAATCCAGTTAAATATGCAGCAGAAGTGTTTTTTCCACTTCCTAACCAACCCATTTTTTTAATTTCATTTGAATGTGCTGAAACAATTGTTTCATCCCCCTCCGAATTAACATTAATTATTTGAGCTATTGTATGCTGGTTAGTAATTCTTACAACCAATCTAGACTTACCTAATCCAATAAGGTTCAATCTTGCCCTGTAATCTGTTTTTCCTTCTCTTCTTCTTTTAAATGCGAGTTTATATCTTGAACTTTGTGCCAATTTCATTCCCCCATCTTATCTGAGCAAGTCATGATCCCTAGCATATGTTTTCATATAGGATTTACTCCTAAATGCTCCGCCTTTGGCCATTCTGTAAAGTTTACGATAGGTTGTTTTATTAATTTCCCTGTTTTCTCTCATATCTTTCAAATCAGTTCTAAGAGCCCTTATCGTAGTCATCCATGCTTTTTTCTTAGGGTTACGAGCTCCTTTAGCTCCTTTTATGCTAC
>JAQVTJ010000019.1 GCA_028700095.1 Methanobacterium sp.
ATACCTGGTGGTTTTGGAGAAAGAGGTATATCAGGAAAACTAGATGCAGTTAGATATTCAATTGAAAAGAAAATACCACTTTTTGGAATATGTTTAGGAATGCAATGTATGGTTGTAGAATTTGCTAGAATGCATGGTTTTGAAGGTGCAAATAGTACTGAATTTAATGAAAATGCTAAACATCCTGTGATTGATATTATGCTTGAACAAAAAAAGATTAAAAATATGGGAGGTACAATGAGATTAGGTTCCTATCCATGTAAAGTTGAAGAAGGAACACTTGCCCATGAAGCATATAAAGAAGATATGGTTAATGAACGACATAGGCATAGATTTGAATTTAACAATGATTATCGTGATATATTAGTTGAAAAAGGTTTAACAATTTCAGGTACATCTCCTGATAATTTCCTAGTGGAAATAATAGAATTAAAAGACCATCCATGGTTTTTAGGTTGTCAATTCCATCCGGAATTTAAATCAAGACCTAATAAGGCACATCCTATATTTAAATCATTTATTAAAGCAGCAATTAATAAAAAAAAGGAAACAGATAAATAAATTAAGATATTATATTTTTAAAAAAAAAAAATATTTCCTAAAAAAAAATTAGGAAAATATTTAATACAAATATAAAAAAAAAATATTTAGATCCCAATCTAGATTCAAATAGTATATAAAAATTTAGAGGATATTTTTTATTATGTTAACTACCATACCATTTATCTGTTTAATTATAGCAATTATTACATGTATATATGTAAGTTACACAGATTTTAAAGAGGGTATTATACAAAATAAGATTACATTTCCTTTAATTGCTATTGGAATTCTATTAAATGGTATCTATTTTTTTATGATTTCTAATTTCTTATTATTTATTAAATGTGAAATAGTTACTATTATAATATTTATTTTAGGATATATTTTCTGGAAGATGGGTGCATGGGCAGGTGGGGATGTGAAACTATTTACTGGTCTTGCAGCATTAATCCCATTTTATGCCATACCATTTTATCCTACTTTAATAAGTTATAACCTATTTGGCATACAATTTCCATTGTTTGGTACATATCCATTTCCATTTACTCTTATAATTAACAGTATACTTTCTGTTTTACCATTTCTATTAATATATATGATTTATATAGTAATTAGAACCAAACCTTACCTTATAAATGAACTAATATCACCAATTAAAGAATATAAAAAGAATATTTTATTTACAATGACTATATTGTCTGCTGTTACAATTACATTTATTATAACTAAACAGTTTGATTTGCATATTATATTTGTAACATTAATTTTAATATCTTTAATTTCATTAATTATATCTAAAATCCCAAATATTTTAAAAACAATTCTAATATTCTCTGTTACAGTTTATATGTTAATAACAGATGTTTATATCCTGTTTACAGGAATTATATTTATTTATATTTCTATAATTGTTGTTGATATAATTAAAAATTTATTAACATCCATAAGTAAAGAAGTTCTTCAAGATAATTATAAAATAGAAGATCTTAAAGCAGGTATGATACCTGCCTATAACATCTATGAACAGTATGGTAAGATTATTATAGCAGATAAAACTTTCACAAATCGATTAACTGATATGTTAAAGACAGGTGATATTTCACATATTTATCCAATTCAAGGCAGGTTAATTATAAGTTCAATGGCAGCTGGTTTAAACACAGAGGATATTAAACTATTAAATGAATTATATATTCAAAATAAAATTTCTGATAATATTAGGATTAAAAAAGGAATACCTTTTGCACCATCAATATTAATAGGATTACTATTATCAATTTTTATAGGTGATCTTGCATTTATTCTTGGAAATATTATAGCTGCAATAATATAGTTCCAAAAAAAAGTTGGTTAATATTTTATTCCAGTTTGAAGGTACAAAAAATTTTTTTTTTATATTTATAAATTTATAGATTAATAAATTATTATTAGATATTTATGGATTTAAAAGGACAGGTATCAGCAGAATATTTACTTTTATCATTGATATTTCTAATTATAATTGGTTCTATAACTGTGCCATTAGTTGGTCGTTCAATAAGTTCTAGTTTGGATATTTCATCAACTTCTGATGTAAAATTTGCAATAAATAGTATAACAAATGCAGTTGGAGTGGTTTATGCAAATGGTCCTGGAGCTAAAAGAACTATTAATGTATATTTCCCACTTCCAAGTACACTTAGTTATGCATCTAACACAATTCAGATGCAAGTTCCATTACAATCAGGTGGAAATAAACTTATAAGTTCAAATGTACCAATCCCTGTTTTTATTAATAATGGAGCTGTTGTTCGAGGTAATTATAATGTTGAAGTTACATGGACTAGTGGAACCAGTCCCATTACAGTTACATTAACAGCAACTTAACATATAAAATATATATCCACAAAAAAAAATTAAATAAAATATAGATTATTTATAAATTATATTTTTTAAAAGGGGATTCTTGATGAGTATATTTAACAAATTCGGCTATTATATTATTAAATTATTTTCTATAACTGGGATGTTAATATTATCAATACCCCGAATACTAAAAAAAATTAATTACTCTGATATTAAAGACAAATTAAATATGGGAAATCTGAAAAATAATATATCCACAATTAGAGAGGATATTAAATTGATAATAAAATATCATATATAACCAATTCAAATAAAAGATCTAAAATATTTAAACAATCTTCGATTAAAGAGGATAATCCCCATAATACACAGGTAGAATATACATTCTCATCTAAAGAAAAGGAAAGAACAATATTTATTCTTCAAGTTTTATCTGGAATATTTGTTATAATGTCAATTATGAATATATTTAATTTTATAGGAAATTTAATATACATACCTTTAAGTATGGTTATAATTATTTATATTCTATATTTATTATATAGAAGGGTGAAATTTATGTATTATACTGATTTCAATGCTTATAGGGATTTTTTTTTAATGTATGTTGCTGTTGGAATATTTCTTGTGCTTATTAACAATAATTCAAATTTTGTAATGGCATTTTCATTCCAAATATTACCTTCTCTTACAGTATTAATTTTCACAGTACTAGCAGTTATAGCAGTATTTCTAATATTTCGTATTAGATATTACAGAAATTTCACATTTGGAACTGTTCTTGAAGATATTAATAACACAGCATATGTTAAGGTTGAATATGATATTCGATCAAATGTTAAACCAAATATTTATATTGTTAAAAATAATGTTAATGCTAAAGAAGGAGATTATGTAAAGCTTATACTTGAAAAAAAATTAATGAATATAAATGGAAATAAACCTGTTAATATCATGGAAATTATAAAATAGATAATAAAATTTTTTTTTTAGATTAATAATTAATAAAAATATAATAATTTAAAGTTATATATTAAATTTTTAATTGAATTTTTACAAGTTCTGAAAATGAATATATAACATGAAACTAAAAGAGTGTAAATGTATGATACACAAGGATCATCCTAGATATGAATCATTAAAATTAAGGGCTATGATTGTTAATGCCCATAAAATAGGAATACTTGCAGATTCAGGAATGATAGCACATGGACGTGGAGAAGCATTTGATTATCTTATAAGTGAAAAAACATCATCTAATGCAATAAAAGCTGTTAAAGCTGCTGCTGCTGCACTTCTTTTAGCTGAAAATCCCGTTATAAGTGTTAATGGTAATACAGCAGCATTGGTACCTGAAAAAATTGTTAAACTTGCAAAGGAAATACCTTCCCAAATCGAGATCAACCTATTTTACAGAACAGATAAAAGAATAAATGTTATAGAAAAAGTTTTAAAAAATGCTGGTGCTGAAAATATATTAGGTACTAATCAAGATGAAAAAGCAATAATTAAAGGTCTTGATGGTCCTAGATCATATTCTAGTAAAAATGGAATTTATATTGCAGATGTTGTTCTTATACCACTTGAAGATGGTGATAGAGCAGAAGCACTTACAAAACTTGGAAAACTCTTAATTACAATTGATCTTAATCCTCTTTCAAGAACAGCTAAAACATCAAATATTACAATTGTAGATAATATAGTAAGAGCTATACCTAATTTAATAAAAGCAATTAAAGAACTTAGGGATACTGATCCTTTAGTCCTCCATGTAATAGTTGAAAACTTTGATAATAAAGAAAATCTGCAAAAAACCCTTGAAAACATCTCTAAAAATTATACTGGTGTTAATAAATGAAAGTTATTGGAGTAACAGGACTTCCAGGATCTGGAAAAGGAGTTGTTTCACGTGTTGCTAAAAAATTAGGCATACCCATTATTAGTATGGGTGATGTTATAAGAAATGAAGCTAAAAAAAGAGACGAAAAAACTGGGGATACAGCTGTTAAGTTACGTAAAGAATATGGTGAATTTATAGTAGCTGAACGTTGTGTAAAAACAATAAAAGAATATTATAATACCATGGAAACTTCTAATAATATAGTTGTTAAATCTCCAATATTTATGATAGAAGGTATTAGAAGTCCTTATGAAGTTGAAATATTTAAAAAAAACTTTAACTATTTTAAAGTTATAGCTGTACATTCAACTCCCAGAACAAGATTTAAACGTTTACAAAGAAGAAAACGTCCTGATGATTCAAGGGAAAAATCTGAATTTACACTTAGAGATGAAAGAGAACTTAAATTTGGAATAGGTAATGTAATTGCAACAGCAGATTATATGATTATTAATAAAGGCCCTATAAAGAAAATTAAAAGTATAGTAAGGAGTATACTTGAAAATGAAATGCAAAATGACCGCAAAAACATGTGTAAACCCTACAGAAGATCTTGATAAAGTTATAACTGCTATCTCAAATATATTTAAATATGATAATCTAATAATTGAAGATAGTTATATTATTGTAACAGGCGAAATTGATTCGCTTATACAACTTAAAGATTCTCTTAAAGAAAGAAAAATACGAGATACAGCTGAGCGAATGTTTATCAAAGGAGCTAGTAATGGTATAATAAAATTTTCATTAAGTAAACAAGCAGCTTTTGTATCAGTTCCCAATATTGTTGATAGAGAACTATCTGCATTAGGTGAAATAGATGTAACCATTGAAACAGATAATGAATTAGCTTTTATTGAATGGATGACAAAAAAATAGCTAAAAAAAAAGTATATATTTTATTTAATTTTTATATTTTTAACAAATAAAATAATAGGGATATTTATTTATCTACAAGTATTGCTTTGGTAATTAAAATAGAACCATTATCTCTATCCCATATATTTGATGATTCAAGTATTTCTATCCGTTTTTTAAATATTGAACAGTCAAGTACAAGTGTTTCAGCTTCTCCACCTTCAAATGCCATGTGAATACCATATCTTTTATTTAAATTTATAATTTCTTCTAAAAAATTATTGTCAATATTTCTACCTAACCAAGATTCATCAAGACCATATGCAGATACACTTGTAAGTATAACATTAAAACCTAATTCTATAATCTCTTCCATATATTCTTTAGGATTACAATGCCATAGAGGAGCATGTGATTCAAGCCCTATTTCATTACATAAATTATCTATCCGGGATTTCTGATATTCTGATGCTAGTGCACCTGAAAATATTGCTTTAACATCTTTATTTTTTAATTCTATTAATACTCTTTTTAGATCATCTAATTCTTTTTCTTTCTCACCAAAGGTTTTAGCAATAATAAGGGGAATTTCCAGTGCTTTTGAAGATAGTTCAGTTATGTGTATGCTTGCAACATGGAACATGTAAGATTCTGGATTTTCAGAAATCATTGTCACAAGATATTTAACATTAAAGCCTTGTTCAATAGCCTTGTATATTGCCACTGTACTATCTTTTCCTCCTGAAAAAAGTATAGCTGCATCCATAACTATTTTTACACCTCCTAATCTTTAATTAGAATATAATATTATTTTTTTATAAATTTTTTTTCATAAATATATCCCAAAAAAAAGGATAGAAAATAGTATATTTTTATTTATTTTTTAAGTTTAAGTATTCTTGTCTTGATAATGTTAAAAATATTTATTATACTATCTATAAATAATCCTATGAGTCCTACTATTATTCCTAGAATACCACAGGATAATATTACATTTGATTTTTTAGGCATTATATTAATTAAGGTTTTAATATTATTTTCTGTTGGACCGTTTATATCGGTAATTACCACATCATCCATAGGTAGTTGTGAAATAACTTTATCATGTTTTCTTGCATCTACTTCTAAAGTTACTCGTACAATACTATATTTTACTGTTGCACCACTTACATATTGCATCCATGTTTCTAGATCACTTATTACCTGTTGAGGATCTGTATTATTTTTCACTTCAATTACCACAGTATCATTGGATGGTATTTTTGCATAGATAATATTTTGATTAATTTGTGGCATTCTATTTTGGAATATATGTATCCAACCCTCTGATAATGGACTTGTTTTTAATGTTAGTCCATTACTTTGAACACTTTGAACACCATCAATTTTTCTAGTATCTTCCATGAAAGTAGATACATTTAATTTAGCAGATACATTTAATCCAACAGTATCAGTACCTGTTGTTGTAACCGCATACACTGATCTTGCCATATCAGGAATATCATCAAATACTGGTGCTATGAAAAAAGCTCCGCCAACAGCACCTACAGTAAATCCTAAAGCAATTACAAATAAAAGATTTTTTTTACCAATTAAAGGTGTTAATAGTGCTGTTGAAAATATAAAGACTAATATTAATATAAAAAGTCCTATCATTAATATAACTGCAAGTGTTTCCATATTTTAATCTCTGATTTTATATCTAATAATAGTTACCATTATATTATACCTTTGTATATAAAATAAAAATTTATTAATAAACTAACGGAAATGTTTTATAATAACCCAATAATTAAATACCATGAAAATGGCAAAAATTCAACCATATTAAATAAGGGTTTAAAAAAAATATTATACTGGGTTTAAAATAGATCAAAGAGTACAAATATCCGTAGAATATCTTACTTTTAGCAGTTATAGTGAGTATAATAATTATATTTTCATATACTAACCAATGAAAAATAAACAAAATAATCTTACAACAGCAAATTAGGGACAGAAAATACAATAACAAATATTGTATTAACCAATAAACAAATCAACCTCCTATAAAAGTTATCTAAGTAAAATATATCAAATAATAAAAATGGTTTAGATATAATAATTATTATAATACATTTTCTTAATAAATATTAATTATCCAACTGCTCATAATATATAATAAATATAATAAAATGAGAAATTCTAAATATAATTTTAGATTATAATATATTGGGGATGAAAATAAATGAAGGATAATATAGAATTTAATAAAGCTGAAGATTATAGTAGAAATAATCCTAAAAAAAGAAATATTAATATTTGAGGTATTTATATCAGTTTAATATTTATTATAATTGGAGTTGTATGGTATGGTGTAAATATAAGTATAATACCATTATCATTTATCCAACAACAAGCCGGTCCAATTATTATAATACTTATTGGTATATTAATATTTATAAAATCAGTAAAAAAAATAAAATTATATTACCTAAAAATATTTTAGCTTATTTAATTATTTTATATATTCAAAAAAAAAGGAAGTATAAAACTATGAAAGACCTATTAAAAAAACTTGCAGATGCTCCTGGAGTATCCGGATTTGAAGATGAAATCAGAGATATAATGATAAACGAACTAAAAGATAGTGTTGACCATATAGAAGTTGATAAACTTGGTAATTTAATTGCAACACGAAACGGCACAGCTAATGGTAAAAAGATAATGTTAGCAGCACATATGGATGAAATAGGTTTAATGGTTCGTTATATTGATAAAAATGGGTTTATTAAGTTTTCAAAAATTGGTGGAATAAATGATCAGATGCTTCTAAACCAGGAAGTAAGTATACATACATCTAATGGTATTTTTACAGGGGTTATTGGATCTAAACCTCCGCATAGAATGAAAGAAGCTGAAAGAAAGAAAATAGTTGAATATGAGGATATGTTTATTGATATTGGTGCTTGTGATAAGGAAGAAGCTGAGAAGATTGTGAAACTGGGAGATACCATAACCATTAACCAGGAATTTACAGAACTTGGAACATTATATAAAGGTAAAGCTCTTGATAATAGAATAGGATGTGCAGTTTTAATTGAGGTTATGAGAAAAGCTGAGGGTACTGCAACTATTTATGGTGTTGGAACTGTTCAAGAAGAAGTAGGATTAAAAGGTGCTAAAACAGCTGCATATAAATTAAATCCGGATATGGCATTGGCATTAGATGTTACAATATCAGGAGATCATCCTGGAATAAAAGAAGAAGAAGCTCCTTCAAAAATTGGTAAAGGACCTGCAATAATACTTGCAGATGCAAGTGGTAGGGGAATTATTACCCATCCAGAAATTAAAGAACTTCTAATAAGTGTTGCAGATGAAGAGGGAATACCTTACCAATTAGAAGTAAGTGATGGAGGAACAACAGATGCAACAGCAATCCACCTTACAAGAGAAGGTATACCAACAGGAGTTATATCACCACCAACACGTTATATACACACACCTGTAAGTGTAGTTTCAATGGAAGATATTGAAAATGCTGCAAAACTTATATTAGCAGTATTAAAAAGGATATAAAAAAAATCTATATTTCCTTTTTTTTATATATTATTTAAAGTTTTTTTATTATATTTTTATAAAATATTCTTTTAAACTATATATTATATTTTTTTTTAGAAAAAATATAAGAGAATATTTAATTATTTTTTAAAATAGTCATGGATTTTTCCTGCAAGATTTCTGTTTATACCCTCTACATTTGTAATATCATCTATACTTGCATTTTTAATATTTTTAATATTATTGAAATATTTTAATAGTTTAATTTTACGTTTATTACCTATTCCAGGTATATTATCTAATACTGATTTTTCAAATTCTTTTGATCTTAATGTTTTATGATATTTAATTGCAAATCTATGTGCTTCATCCCGTATTCTTTGAAGTAAAAGTAATGCATCTGAATTATGTGGAAGAATTAATGGACTAGGTGTTTGTGGTATAAATACATGTTCAAATTCCTTTGCAAGACCTATTACTGGTATATTGTTTATATTATATGTTTTGAAAATATCTACTGCAATGTTTAATTGGCCTTTTCCACCATCAACTAATACCAGATCGGGGATAGGTCCTTTATTATCTTTAAGTTTGGAATATCTTCTTTCTAGCATTTCTTTCATCATTGCATAATCATCAGGACCTTTTGTTTGGATTTTATATTTTCTATAAGAACTTTTTTTAGGTGTTCCATTTTCAAATACAACCATAGATCCTACAGCCATCTGACCACTTATATTAGATATATCAAATGTTTCTATTCTTTTAGGTATTTTAGGTATTCCAAGATATTTTTTTAGATCTACTAATGCTCCTTTAACCTCTTTTTGATGGTTTAATATTATAGATGCATTTTTTGAAACCATTTGAACAAGTCTATATTCTACTCCCTCTATTGGTACTTCAATTGTTACTGGTGCTTTTCTTTTTTCTTCTAGTAATTCTTCTAGAAGTTTTTTATCTTCAACTATTTGTGGAATTATTATTTTTGCAGGTACATGTCTTGGACCTGTGTAATATTGTTTAAGGAATGCTGATATTATTTTATGTTCAGATGTGTTTTCTGCTCCGCTCATTAAAAAATCATCTTTACCTATTATTTTACCTTCACGTACAGAGAATACAACAACACATGCAAGTTCATTGTTAGATGCTGATGCAATAACATCCTGATCTAGGCTACGTGTAAATTCCATTTTCTGTTTTTCAAGAACAGCTTCCACAGAATTAAGTTGATCTCTTAAAATAGCTGCTTTTTCATATTCCTGTCTTATTGCTGCTTCTTGCATTTCTATTTTTAATGCTTTTAAGATTTTATCATATTTACCTTCAAAGAAAAATGAGATATTGTCAACTAATTTTTTATATTTCTTTTCTGTTATTTTTTTATCACAGGGAGCATTACAAAGATCAATTTGATAGTTTAAACATGGTCCGTCCATATTTTTACAATCTCTTACTTTAAATAGTCCTTTTAGAAATTTGATTAATTTTCTAAGTGCAAATGCTTCTGTAAAAGGTCCATAATAGTATGATCCATCATCAAGCACTCTTCTTGTGATTAGGACTCTTGGAAATTTTTCATTGGTAACTTTAATATATGGATATCTTTTATCATCCTTTAATCTTATATTATAACGAGGCATATGCTTTTTTATAAGATTAGATTCTAGTATAAGTGCCTCTTTTTCTGTGTCTGTTACCATATATTCCAAATGATGAAAATGATTCATTAACACTCTGGTTTTAGGATCTAGGTCTTTTCTAAAATAGGATTTAACCCTTTTTTTAAGGGATTTTGCCTTTCCTATATATATAATACGATCAGCAGAATCTTTCATAAGATACACACCAGGTACCAATGGAAGATCATCAGGATCATTACTTTTAATTGCCATAAACTTCACAACTCATAAAATATTTTATTATTTAAGGATACTTTCTAAGATAAATAATATATTATTTTGATATATATGGAATTTAATTAATACCTTAACTTTAAAAATAAGTTTTTAAATAAAAAAAATTATATTATACTGATTTTTAAAGGATTATTACAATTTTCATATCTTTTAATATATTATATTTAATATATTATTTCTAAGTTTGTAAAGTTGATGTGTAAAACTGTTTTAGATATAAAATATTTACTCATTATTTATTTTTTTATCTTATAAAATATAGGGGATGATTTTTTTAGTTCTTTTCATATATTTAATATATTCATCACCAAATTTTGAAATTAAAATATTCTCTTCTATATGGATTCTATAACCATAAGCTATGCTTATTATTATAATTGCTATAATAACAGTTCCCCATGATTGTAATGTTAAACCTAAACCTATTAAAAATATACAACTTCCAGTATAGGAAGGATGTCGTATCAATTTATAAGGGCCACTATCTATTAATTTATGATCTTTCTTGACACCTACAGTAGGTAGGAAAAAACAACCTAAAATAGTAATTGACCATTGTCTAATAATAAATCCAATAATCATTAAAATTATACCTGGAATAAAAATCCAATTAGGTAATAAAGCAATATTATATCCTGCAAATAAAAAAGCAACTGAAACAATAATAAAAATACTTACAATAATTAACAGTGCAGATCATTTATCATTATCATATATAATATTCCCATCTTTTACAGAAGGAAATATGATTATCCATAAAATTTTAATTACATACAATAAATAAAATATTAAAGAACCTATAGCAGGATAAAAAAACCAATTAGATTTTAAATTAATCCTGTACCCTGTAAACAAGGAAATAGTAAAAATAGAAATAAATATAATTACCCCTATTAAAATGGAAGATCCTATATTTTTCGTCTTTATATCTTCATGGTTTTTTGGGTGTTGAAACAGATTTGTTCTCAAAATTTCTCCAAAAAACCATGGAAAATACACTAAATAAAATATTAAAATAGCCAGGTTTGTAGAAAATGCTTGTATCATAAACTTACTTTACAATCTTTTTATATAGCTCATTAATTAAAATGAATAAAATATAATTTATTTATATCTATTTTTATACTATTAAAAACCTAAAATCCTAGATTATTCTTTCTCTTTAATATAATAATGTTTTCTGTAAATGTAACGCCACATTAACTAAACTTATAAGTACTGGAACTTCTATTAATGGGCCTACTACTGCTGCAAATGCTACAGATGAGCCTATTCCAAAAACTGATACTGCTACAGCGATAGCCAGCTCAAAATTGTTGCTTGCAGCTGTAAATGATAATGCAGAAGTTTTAGAGTAATCTACACCGGCCTTGTAACTCAATAAAAATGTTGTAAAAAACATTATTAAAAAATATAATAACAATGGAATGGCTATGATCACTACATCAAATGGTATTTGAACTATAATATTCCCTTTTAAGCTGAACATTACTATTATAGTAAATAGTAATGCTATTAATGTTATAGGACTAATTCTGGGTATAAATATTGTATTATACCAATCAACTCCTTTTCTTTTTATAAGAAAGTATCTTGTTAATATACCTGCTATAAATGGAATTCCTAGATATATAAAAACACTAGTAGCTATTTGTAGTATATTAATATTTACAACATTTCCCTGTATCCCAAATAAGGGAGGTAGTAGTGTGATGAATATGTAGGCATAGACACTGTAGAAAAATACTTGAAATAGACTGTTAAATGCCACTAATCCTCCAGCATATTCACTATCTCCTTTTGCAAGTTCGTTCCAAACAATAACCATTGCAATACAACGTGCCAAACCAATTAATATTAAACCAACCATATATTCAGGGTATCCTCGTAAAAAAACAATTAAAAGAATGAACATTAGTATAGGTCCAACTATCCAGTTCTGGAATAGTGATAAACCTAATATTTTAGTGTTCCTAAACACATGCCACAACTTATCATATCTTACCTTGGCCAATGGAGGGTACATCATTAAAATTAAACCTATAGCTATAGGGATGTTTGTAGTGCCAATAGAAAATCTATTAATGAATAACTCCACATTTGGAATGAAATAACCAATGAGAACTCCTATTAACATTGCTAAAAAAATCCAGAGAGTTAAAAATCTATCTAAAAATCCTAACTTAGCTATATCACAAATTGGGTCGGTAGCATAACTTACAATATTATCTTTCATATTTTAATCACATTTTATAAATGTATAATCAAATCTTTTAAATTATCTACTATTTTTGGGTTGAAAAGTTTGTAATATGTCCATACTCCTTGTTTACGCCATTTTAACAGACCTGCATTTTTTAATATATTCATATGATGTGATACTGTGGGTTGTGGTTTATTTAATGCTTCCATTATTTCACAGACACATAACTCACCATGTTGTAATAAGTAAATTATTTTTAATCTAGTAGGATCCCCCATTGACTTAATTATATCAGATTGTTTTTGTATTTCATGTTCATTAGGCATTTGGGAGATTATCCTTTTTATATTTTTATTCTGGTCAGAACAAGGATTTCCATCCTCTTTAACTATGCAATGTTTCATAAACATATATATTTACACTAATACATTTAAATATATGGATGTTAATATGGAATTTGGAATATTAAAAAATAAATTTTAACATTCTCCATAGAATTGTTAAGGTTAGATTATTCTCTGATAATAAATATAAAAAGAGAATAATATTATTTTATCATAAAGATGCTTGAAAAATGGATAAAAGAAGATTTGAATAGGTTTATATCCTATATCTTATCTGTTTTTTGTTAGCTTTTCATTAATTTTTTCGAATCTATTTTTAATATGTGTATATTCTTTTTGGTTGAATGGACATTTTTCTATACAATATGTACAACCATCACTACATCCTATACAAAGTGTTTTTATGAATTCAGTTTCTTCATGTTCAAAGCACGTTATATTTGTTATCAATGCTTTTTCAGGACATGCTTTAATACATTTTCCGCATTTCTCACAATAATCTATGATCCATGAATGTGGGTTAGTTTCATTTATTGGTAGATTTGCTATACTTGTAAATATTGCTGAAATTTTTTGTCTTGGACCTAATTCAGGACTAATTAAAAGTCCACTTTTTCCTATGTAACCTAAAACTGCTTTTTGAGCAAGAGATGTGAAACCTACTATACCACTATACGGATGGGCAATTTCAGTTGCAAAACCATTTTTTCTAAGATAATCAGATATTTTAGTTGTTAAAATAGCTAATTTAACATATGCTGTGTCATTTAAATCTTTTGCATCTTCTCCAGGAGGTGTTTGGATAATATTATTATCCATTTCCATGGTTAAAACTATGGTATATGGATATTGGATGAACTTATCCTTAATTAATAAGTCATTGGTAAGTAGAGTGTATCCTATATTAATAATATCTAAGGAATGAACATAATTTTCTAATTCATTAATAAAATCTTTATCTGCTAAGAATTTGGGTTTATCAGGATTTTTTATATGTGATAAATCAGGAAAATCAATTGTTCCACAACCACATCCATCATTTGAATTATAAGAATTATCAATAACATGGTCTAAACCACATCCACATTCATTATATAAATTATTGTTTAATAATTCTCCAATATCTTGTGAATCTTCTCCAAATCCATAGATTTCATTTATTTTAGGCTTGTTTTTAATTTTTTTATCGGGATTATCATTAGTAATTTGACATCCACATTTTTCATTTACCATGATTTTCTTTCCTTATTTGGTTGCTATTAAATTATATTAATAAATATTATCTAAGATTTCTTTTATTCTGGTTTTTACTAATTTAACACTTTTTTCATCTTTTTCATTAAGTCTGGCTGTATCTGAAGGTTTTAAATTTTCTTTGTTTAATATTTCTGTTATATTTAGTGTAATTATTGTTTTTACACCTTTTTGTTTTAATATTTTATCAACACATGCATTTTCACATCCATTTACAGCTATAATTGGATATTTTTTAATTAAACTTCTGAAACCTTCTTTATCAGCTGATGTTGCAGTTATACAAATTGATGTAGTGTTTTCAGTTTCCTGAATAGTATCTAAACATACTACTCTAGAAATTAATCCATAAGGACTCATTCCTGTGCATGGTGAAATTGCTATTTTATTTTTCATAGAATAGATCCTTCTTTTTTTTATTTTAGTGCTTTAATTTGTATGCTTAATATTTTTCCAATGAGTAGTTCATCCATATCATGTTCTGTGAAGAATTGTTCACTAATTATTTTAACATTATTAAATCCTGCTTTTTTAATTGTGTCTATATATTCTTGTTTTTCTTGTGCTCCACCTATACATTCTGCCCAAGCTTGGAATTTTTTACGTATTTCTAAAGGTATTTTTCCATATGTTACTATATCCGAAACTATAATACGGCCATTGGGTTTTAAAACTCTGTATGCTTCTTTAAATGCCTTTAATTTATTCGGGGTAAGATTAATTACACAGTTACTTATAATTACATCTATTGTACTGTTTTCTATTGGTAAATTTTCACCTTGTTTAAATATAACATTCTCATATCTGCCTGTTTTAGCATTTTTAATTGCGGTTTCAACCATTTTGGGAGTGATATCAATACCAATAACTTTTCCTTTATCACCTACTTTTTGTGATGCTAGGAAAACATCTATTCCACCTCCTGATCCAAGATCTAAAACAGTTTCACCAGTTTTTATATCTGCTAGTGCTGTTGGATTACCACACCCTAAACCAAATAATGCATCTGCAGGTATGTTTTTAATTTCTTCCATAGTATAACCTGTTTTTTGTGCTTGTTTAATTGTTGAATCTTCTTTTGAATCTCCGCAACATGAACAGTTATATGTATCTTCTTTTGTGGCAATTTTTGAATAGCGTTCTTTTATAAATTCTTTTATTTTCTTATCTTCCATTTACATCAACAACCATTATCCATACATCCATATATACTAATATGTTAATTTGTTTATATATAAAAGTTTACACTTTGGAGGTATTGTCAAAAAAACTGTGGGTTTAGTTGGAAAAAAAGTTTTATCCTGATTTTGAAAGAATATTTTCTAATTTGTTTCGAAGTATTATTAAATAATTTTACTCTCAAACTACATAATTACTATTTTTCTTTTCGTAATTTGTTTATCTTCTTCTTTAGTAAGGTTTATTACAGGCAATATTAAAAATAATGTGTTCTTCTTTAGCTCTGTTTTTAATCATAAAATTTACACTTATGAGAAGTTTATCACATTTTAACATGAAAAATATATTTTTTAAACCATTTATGTAACGTTTTAGATATATTATACCCTTTTTTAAATGGTTTTAATTGGTTTTCAACATATTTTTAAGCCTTCACAAGAAAAGATAATTATATATTATTGATCAAATCAGCTATCCCACTGTAGATAGTATTTTTTTTTGGGAGTAATGGCATGAAAAATACCATGGGTTTTCCTATTATATAAAATTTGTAGATTTATATTTTAAAAAATAATATGTTTAAACTGGAATAGAAAATAATTATTTTCCCAAATACAAATTTCATAATCCCAAAATGTTTGACAATGTCCAGATATTATATTATCAATAATATATTATACATTGTTTAGTTATTTACGAAATTTATGCATTAGTTATTTTATAACCCTCATTAAAATCTTTACAATACCATGTCTATTTGATAAAATCCCATTTAGAGGAATAACCAGTTTTCCATTTGTTATTAAATAATATAAAAACCTGTAATTAATGATTTATTAGGAATTTTGAAGGTATTTCACCAGTTAAACTTGGATATTGCTGCTAGAGTAAAATTTAGAGGTATGATCTAGAAAAATATCCAAATACGATGCTTCTTTTATAATAAAAAAAAATAATAATAGTAAAATGTAAAAAGAAAATAAAAAAGATTAAAATACCCTTTTTATATGGTATTCCCTATGCTATAGACGTTTTTTACATATGTACCGTATTTAGTATGGAAGTCTATCTTTAATGTATAATAGCATAAATTTTCAGAGCTTTTACTAAAATATATGGGTCCATTGTTGCTGAGATGGTAATTTTCTTCGATTACTCCCTTTTTAATCCGGTTATAACTTAATAGCTTGAGATGGAGACTTTTATTAGGGAGAATTTCATACTTTTGGGTTTTGGGATTGTATGCAACTGCAAGAGCATATATCCTAAAAAGATTACTGTCATCTAATTCTACTCCGCATAAAGGATTATTAATATCAACCTTTCCAGACGGGTCATAAGGATATATTCCTGCCCTTAAATCACGAACATGTATTATAACTTCTTTATCTGAACGTGGCCAATCACCATCACCGCTACCCCAATAAATTATGCATAATTTATAATCCCCATACTCCAAATTTTCGGATCCTACATCCATATCGTGCCCTGACGTCACATAATCATTAAAAATTTGTTTTCCACGTGTACCATCAGCATTTAATTTATACATATAATAATGAACATTTCTAGATACACTAAGATCATTTATAAGGAGCCAGGACCTTAAAGTTGCACCTGTACCTTTTTTAATGTACCAATCTTTATCTTTATTTATAGCAACAAAATTACCTCCTGAATCATCCTGACCTATATGTGTATCTATTTTTGTTTTTGCTGTTGCGTTTGCTGTTGTTGTGCCAGCTATTAAAATTCCCATAATAGCCATTATAACTATTAATAGGAATTATCTTTTTATATTCCATTTTTTTTACACCTTTTTTTTAGATTTTATGTTAAAACATTCTATTTAGGCTATTAAATATTTATGTTCTTCGGATTTTTCTTTTTTTTGAAGCTTTATAATTACTTGTTTTTTTTGTTTGTAGTTTTTAATATTTTATGTTTTTGATAATACATTTTATATGTTATTTTATGAGTGTACTAGGCATTATAAATTGTTAAATTTAAATATTAGTGCTCATATATGTTTATTTAATGAATAAAATGAAATAATGTCTAAATTACTGTAAAAGACCTTAATTATATCTTATGAGATAAAATATTTGATTTTATAAAGTATTATTATATTGTATGATTTGATAGTTAATTAGTTGTTTAAAGTGTACAAATATCTTTAAATAACATGAGGTTATATTAATATTATATTGGAATTGTATAATAAAAACATTGGATACAATATAAATTTCAAATGATCCAATAGAATAAAAAAAAAAAATATTTTAATAAAAGTTTATGTTTATATGATTATTTTCTAAAACAAAATTTTATCTACTCACAGGATATTGTTTTTATTTTTATGAGAGGTTATATAAAATGTCACAATTTAAACTAACATCAGCTTACAAACCTTTAGGAGACCAGCCTAAAGCTATTAAATCTATTTCAGATGGGATTAAAAATGGTTTGAAACATCAAACATTGTTAGGTGTAACTGGTTCAGGTAAAACATTTACAATGGCAAATGTTATTAAACAGGTTCAAAAACCAACCCTTGTTATTTCACATAATAAAACATTAGCTGCACAGTTATATGAAGAATTTAAGGAATTCTTTCCTGATAATGCAGTTGAATATTTTGTTAGTTATTATGATTATTATCAACCAGAGGCTTATATTGCACAATCAGACACCTATATAGATAAAGAAGCTTCAATAAATGATGAAATTGATATGATGAGACATTCAACAACACAATCATTACTTTCAAGAGATGATGTTATTGTTGTAAGCAGTGTATCATGTATATATGGTATAGGATCTCCTGAAGATTATGGTGGACTTGTATTATCAGTTAAAGTTGGAGATACAGATGGAAGGGAAAAAATTATAAAAACCCTTGTTTTAATGCAATATGAAAGAAATGATATAGATTTTACCAGAGGCAAATTTAGAGTAAGGGGAGATGTAATTGAAATACATCCAGCACATGGTAATACAGCTATACGTATAGAGTTATTTGGAGATGAAGTTGACAGAATAACCACCATAGATCCAATATTAGGTAGTGTTAGAAGAGAAATGGATCATATTGTTGTATTTCCAGCTAAACATTTTGTAACAAGTAAGGATAAGATACAAAGAGCTGTTAGAGATATTGAAGAAGAACTTGAAGATAGATTATTAGTATTACATTCACAAAATAAATTAGTTGAAGCACAGAGATTAGAACAGAGAACTAAATTTGATCTTGAAATGTTACAGGAAATGGGATATTGTACAGGTATTGAAAATTATTCAATGCATTTATCAGGCAGAAAATGGGGAGAAACACCACATACATTAATTAAATATTTTCCAGATGATTTTTTAACAATTATAGATGAATCACATGTAACTGTACCTCAAATAGGTGGAATGTATGCAGGAGACCGTGCACGTAAAGATAATCTTGTTGAATATGGATTTAGATTACCATCTGCACGTGAAAACAGACCTTTAAATTTCAGTGAATTTGAAATGTTACAAAACCAAGTATTATATGTATCAGCAACACCAGCTAAATATGAACTTGGTATGAGCCAGAATATGGTAGAACAAATTATAAGACCCACAGGATTGGTTGATCCTGAAATAATAATTAAACCTGTTGTTGGACAAGTAGAACATTTACTTGGGGAAATACAGCGAAAAATTAAAGATAAACAAAGAATTTTAGTTACAACACTTACTAAAAAGATGGCTGAAGATTTAACTGATTATTATGCAAAGATGGGTGTAAAAGTTAGATATCTTCATTCAGATATTACAACACTTGAAAGAATAGATATTATAGATGAACTTAGAAGAGGTTCATTTGATTGTTTAGTAGGTGTTAATCTTTTAAGAGAAGGTCTTGATCTTCCAGAAGTATCATTGGTAGGTATATTAGATGCTGATAAAGAAGGATTTCTAAGATCACAAACATCACTTATACAGACCATAGGAAGAGCCTCACGTAATATAGAAGGTCAAGTATTAATTTATGCAGATAAAATCACAGATTCAATAAAAAAAGCTGTTGATATAACCAATAAAAGAAGAAAGATTCAAATTGCATATAATGAAAAACATAACATAACACCTAAATCTGTTGTAAGAACTGTTAAAGACAAAATTAAAAAGGATGTTAAATATAAAGATAATGTTAAAAATATTCCAAAAGATGAATTAATTCTAATAATACAAGATTTAGAGGATGAAATGAAAAGAGCATCTCTTAAACTTGATTTTGAAACAGCTGCCAAGATAAGGGATCAGATACAATTTTTAGAAGGAGTTTAAATTTATGAATAATATAGCTACTAAAAAGGGAAGTATAAATATTAAAGGTGCACGTGAACATAACCTTAAAAATATAGAACTCACCCTTCCAAGAGATAAATTCCTTGTTATAACAGGACTTAGTGGTTCAGGTAAATCATCATTAGCATTTGATACTATCTATGCTGAAGGACAGCGTAGATATGTTGAATCTTTATCAGCTTATGCAAGACAATTTTTAGGTCAGATGAAAAAACCAGAAGTTGATTATATTGAAGGACTTTCACCAGCAATATCAATTGATCAAAAAACCACACGTATGAATCCTAGATCCACTGTAGGTACTGTAACAGAGATATATGATTATTTCAGACTTTTATATGCAAGGGTTGGTATTCCTCATTGTTATAAATGTGGAAAAGAAATTTCACAACAAACAGCAGGACAAATTGTGGATTCAATACTTACAAAAGAGGAAGATACTAAAATACAAATTCTTTCACCTATTGTTAAGGATCGGAAAGGAGAACATATTAAAGTATTTGAAGATCTTCAAAAAAAGGGTTTTGTACGTGTAAGAGTTGATGGGAATATATCTAATCTTGATGCTGATTTTGATTTGGATAAAAATCGTAAACATTCTGTTGAAGTTGTGGTGGATAGACTTATTATTAGATCTGATGAGGATTTTAAAAGAAGATTAGCTGATTCTGTTGAAACAGCATTAGAATTAGGTGAAGGTATTGTAATAGTATCCTATTTAGAAGATAATGGTAAATCCCATGATAAAGTGTTTAGTGAACATTTTGCATGTACAGAATGTGGAATAAACTTTGAAGAAATAAGTCCTAGGATGTTTTCATTTAATAATCCACATGGTGCATGTCCAGAATGTAATGGTCTTGGAAGTAAATTAGAAATTGACACAGACTTTGTTGTGCCTGATAAACATCTTTCACTTAATAATGGAGCTATACTTCCATGGAGTAAATCCAGTAATAAGGATAATTATTATTATCAAATGTTACAAGCAGTTTCAAAACATTATGACTTTAGTATGGACACACCCTTTGAAGATTTACCAGAAAAATATCAGAGATATATATTATATGGAACACCAGATAAGATACAATTCATATTCCAAAGAAGAAACAGACAACATAAGGTTAACCGAAGTTTTGAAGGTGTTGTAAAAAGAATGGAACGTTTGTTTATGGAAACCCAATCTAATTATATGAGAAGTTATGTTGGAAAGTTTATGAGTGATAGAAAATGTCCTTTATGTAAAGGTACTAGACTTCGTCCAGAAGCCAGATCTGTTACTGTTGGGGGTAAATCCATATCAGAAGTGGTTGAAATGCCAATAAAAATTTCTAAAAACTTTTTTGATAACTTGGAATTAACAGAAATGGAACTTTTCATTGCAAATGAAATATTAAAGGAAATAAAGGAACGTCTTAAATTTTTAGCAGATGTGGGTCTTGATTATATAACACTTGACAGATCTTCTGGTACATTATCTGGTGGAGAAGCACAGCGAATACGTCTTGCAACACAGATAGGATCAGGTCTTGTTGGTGTGCTTTATATATTAGATGAGCCTAGTATTGGTTTACATCAAAGAGATAATGCAAGACTTATAAAAACATTAAAAAGACTTAGAGATATTGGAAATACACTTATAGTTGTTGAACATGATGAAGAAACCATTCTGAGTGCTGATTATGTTGTTGATATAGGTCCAGGTGCAGGTGAACATGGTGGAAAAGTAACTGCACAAGGAACACCTCAAGAAATAATGGAAAATATGGATTCAATAACAGGAAGATATCTTTCAAGGGTTGAAACCATACCCATACCTAAACAAAGAAATCAATCCAATGGTAATTATTTAACTGTTAAATGTGCTAAACAAAATAATCTTAAAAATATTGATGTGAAATTTCCATTAGGTGTATTTACATGTATAACAGGTGTTTCAGGGTCCGGCAAAAGCACATTAATAAATGATGTGCTTTATAAAGGTGTTAACGGAAGGTTAAATAAGAAAAATATGCTTGCTGGTAAAC
>JAQVTJ010000107.1 GCA_028700095.1 Methanobacterium sp.
ATACCATTAAGATCTAATAATGTTAAATGAATCCTTGAAGGAGTTTTTATTATCAATTAAATCCACACAAAAAAAATTTATAACAATAAATATTTATTTAGATATTATTCTGGTTTAAAAGGTTTAGAA
The DNA here is from genome assembly GCA_028700095.1 of Methanobacterium sp. Taxonomy (GTDB): domain Archaea; phylum Methanobacteriota; class Methanobacteria; order Methanobacteriales; family Methanobacteriaceae; genus Methanobacterium_B. The sequence continues at coordinate 130 of JAQVTJ010000107.1, forward strand.
AATTTCTTCTCAATATCCTCTCTGTATATTGCATTCATTGAACAAAATGGAATTATCCTACCATCAGGCACAGCATAATGGATAACACATCTTCTAACCCTATCCTGGTCAAAATTAAATGGATCCATAAAATGCATACAAGACACAAGAAGAGTTTGATTATGGAAATCTCCAAGAGACTTATATGATCTATCCCTGAAAACTGCTGTAAGTATACTTCTTAAATCAATAGAATCAGGAGATTTTGACATATCAACTGTTTTAGGAAGTTCTACTGTTGCCCTTGCCACAATCCTAGCTTTATTAACCAATCCTCCTTCTTCCATATTTCCAGTGCTGTCAGTTAAAAGACTAAAAAATCTATCAACATCAATAAACTGTGTGATTGGAATTATACCTCCATCATCAACAAAAACATATGTAGCAGTACCACAATGCGGATGACAAGTAAATGTAACTTGAGAATCCTTCCCATCTATAGCTTCAATAAACTCTGAAATTGGTGCAACACAACTTGCAGGATAAAAATCACCTATTTCTATCTGACCTTCTGTTTGTTCCTCAACCATACATTCAAAATCAGGAACTGTTACTCTTTGAGATTCAACCTCATCAGTTGGTGTTCTGCCTGCAAATGAAACTGGTTGAAAATTAACACCTCTAATAATATCAATATTATCTGCAGCAAAACGAATGATATCACCAATTTGATCATGGTTAATACCCTTTAATATTGTGGGAACTAAAACTATTCCAAGACCTGCTTTACGACAATTTTCAATTGCTTTTAATTTTATTGATAATAACTTTTTATTCCTTATTTTAATATATGGTTCTTCAGTTATCCCATCAAACTGAAGATAAACCGTGTTTAATCCAGCATCTTTAAGTTCTTTAGCAAATGAAGGAAGTCTAGCAAGTCTTAAACCATTTGTTGCTATTTGTGTGTGTGTAAAACCTTCTTCTTTAGCTAGTTTCACAAGATCAGGAAGATCTTTACGAACTGTAGGTTCACCACCAGAATATTGGATTGCTGGGGTTGGAACAGGTTTATTATTTCTTAAATTTTGTAACATTAACCGTATTTCTTCATAGGAGGGTTCATATAATTTTTTTGAAACAGCTGCATTTGCAAAACAAACAGGACATTTCATATTACATCGATTTGTAATATCAATCAAACCTAAAACAGTGTGACTTTCATGTTCCACACATAAACCACAGCTCAACGGACATTCAGAATCAACAATTGTCTGTGGATTTTCAATTCCAATACCTACTTTCCCATATTTTTTTGCTTTTATATATTTATCTGGATTACTCCAGTATGTATTATTAAATTCACCGTGTTCAGCACACGTTTTTTTTATCATTATTTTGTCTTTGTCATTATACACTTCAGCATCTAATACTGTAAGACATTCAGGACATAGACTCTTGGTATTTTTTATAACCATTATCTCACCCATAACATTATTTAGTAGCTAATTATAATTATTATCTTGTTTTAAATTTGGAGGTAAACTATGGACTCATGTGTAGTCAGTGTAATAAATTTATCAGCATATGCTATATACTTTATGTTACCAGCGTACCTTGCCAACGTAACAGCTTTAGCATTTGGCGGGGGTAAATCGCTAGATTTTAACCATGAATTTTATGATGGACGAAGAATACTTGGTGATGGAGTAACATTAAGAGGAACATTAATCGGAACATTAATCGGAACAAGTGTAGGTTTACTTCAGGGTATAATAACTGGAAATATAATAGAAGGAATATTATTAGGTATTTGTCTTGCTGGAGGAGCATTAATAGGTGATGCTGTTGGAAGTTTTATTAAACGTCGTATAAAATTGCAACGTGGAAAAGCCGCACCACTTTTAGACCAACTAGACTTTGTTGCAGGTGCATTACTATTTGCATTATTAATAAAGCCCATACCATTTGAAATAATTATTATAATATGTGTAATAAGCATATTTTTACATATTGGAGCTAATATAATAGCCTATCTTCTAGGTATGAAAAATGTATGGTACTAAATAAAAACTTTTATAATATTATAATATAAAAACAGAAAATTAATTTTCTACAAATAAAATATAATATATTTTTACCATATATAATAATTATTTTTTTTATATATTATTTAACTTATTCCCCCCTCCTTTTTTTAAGACATAGCAAATATTAAAACTAAACCTAGTTATAAGTTATATTGACTATTAATCACTTTTACAGATGTATCTATAAGTGAATATGTATTCCAAAAGGTATTCCAATAACCATACCATTCAGGGATTTCATATACAAAAACACCAACCCCTGTAGCTGCTATAGGCATATCCACCTGATATATTGATGAGCTATGAGCCTTTTCACCTGTTGATCTTTGGTAATAATTAAAATTTGTAAGTAACATATGAACACCAGTTCCAAGAGTTACAGATTTAGAATCCATAGTAGGAGTTGCAATATAAAATCCATCACCATATCCTTGTTCATGGTCATGGCAGATAATCACTAAACTATTATTAGACTTCCCAATATCTGATGTAATATATTTCTCAACAAGAGTCTGGCCATTTGCACGTCCTATACTAAAATCTGTGGGATTATCATCCACAATAACTTGGTAGTTGGTTAATTCAATATTATGGGTTAATGCATAGAACTTAATAACATATGGAACTATTGTAGAGGATAATGTTTCACGTGGATGCATACCTGTAATAATAGCAATTTTACTATTAGATTGTCCATAATGGGAATAAACATCCTTAGTTACATATCCTTTACTATCTTTACCAATTAAGGAATGTGAACTTAGATTAACAAATATGAACATACCAATAAATAATAAAAATAGTATTATAAGAAAATATCTTTTTTTAAATTTCATATTATCACGATGTATTTTAGATGATTATTTATTTTTTATTTATATATTGTTCCATTAATATTGCTGTTCCAACTGCAGGTGCAACTATACAATCTTCTTTTTTAAGTATTTTATCCATTCCAATATAATTAAGTCCTGCTTTTTGACATGCTCGAGCACCTATAATATCCATTCCCAAACCTGTGGTTATAACATTTGAAAGATTATTTTGTTCTGCTACTTCTAATAAAGCCTCAGAAATTCTGGTAATTTGGATGGAATATATATATTTAGCAATATCTATTATTTCATTATATTTTAAAATATTTAAATCCCCACACACAATCCTTGAAATTCTTCGCATACATTCTTTAACAGATTTACCAGTACCATCCATTGTACTACAGGAATAATCATGTTCATTAATATTATCAAGTACCATTTGAATATCTGCAGTTATTGCAAATAATTCAGAAGCCACTCTCGTCATTATCCCATCTAATGGAACTTTATCAACTAAAGTCACAACATTAGTTCTTAATGTTCCACTATAAATCAATTCCCCGGTTTTCAGTCTTTCCAAATCTGATCTGCCCTTTGCATGTTCTTTTCCATTTATAATTGGAATTATATCAGTTGTAGTGCTTCCAGTATCTATTAATATACAGTTTGGATTAATTTTAGCTGCTAAAGTAGCTGCTGCAATCCAATTAGCTGCTGCAATATTCATTGGATCTTTGATAACATTTGAAATTTCTGTTATTCCATCTAAGCCCAGAAACCCCACTGGAATATTATTAAATGTGTCACGTGATTTCTGTGCTATATCCAGAACACCTTCCTTTTTAGTTTTATATGCATCAACAAGTTCAGCTGTCATGGATATTCCCACAGCATTAATTTCATTTTCACCTATAAGATCAATTAGAACTTTTTTTAGTTCATCTTTTTTTATCCACATTGGCAAATATTTAAAATCTGTTTCTATAGATATAATATTTCCAGATTCATCAAAATCCACAATGGCAATATCTGTATTTGCCCCTCCAATATCAAATCCTGCAATTTTCATTTTAAAACACTGAACCTGAGGGTTTTATCCTCTTTATAAAAATTTATCTGTCCATTTAATTCAATTTCAGTTGGAAGTTTTCCATAAACAGCATTTATTACAGCCTCACCTAGGTTGAAATTTAATAACTTTCTAAGTGCAACATAGGGAGTTGTGGGTCTAGAATTAATTTCAACAATATATACTTCATCATTTTTATTATCAAGTATCATATCAACACCAACATAACCTTTAAGACCTGGGATTGATTTAACTGCAGTTTTTGCTGTTTCCATGGCAATATCTGACAGTGCATGTTTAAATGGAACTATTCCACCTTGATATTGAATTTTACCAGATTTTAAAGTTACATCCTGAAAATTTAAACTTAAAGGAATAGCTTCTATACCATCACTTAATAAACTAACACTTACATTAATTCCAGAAATATAGTTCTGTAAAATAAAATATGGAAGCTTAGTATGCTTCTTTATATGATCCTTGGCTATTATAAATTCATTAAAAGAATTTATAACATTAACACCAGCACATGAAACACCATCAACGGGTTTTAATACTTTAGATTGTTTATCTAAACCTGTATTAAATTTATTTATTTGTTTTTTATAATTTTCTATACTATCATTAAAATAAACCTTTTCAGTTTTTATAATGGGAACCTTATTTTTTAATATATTATATGTATCTAATTTATTTGTTGTTTTCATAACCGCATCTGAAGTGGAACCTATAACTTCAACACCCTGTTTTTCAATTAACGATGTAAGATTGTAAAGTATATTATTTTCTTCAGGTGCAATTGGTATACATCCATCATATTTTTTAATATTAGAAGAAATCCATTCCATTAAATTTCCTGTCATAGGAATTGCTTGTGAATTAAAGGATTGAATAGTATTAGATCCCGTGGGAATTAGGTTATATGTTTTAAATTTCTTAAGATCTTCTAGAAGTCCTTGTAACATTGCATTGCCTTCAACTGTAATTGAAGAATCTTCTAATTTATTTAATGTGGCAAATTCAAAAACAAGTATTTTCATTGCTTCATTCTCCAAATAATTAGATAATAATATATAATTTTAGTGTAATAAAGATAATATATAAATTCTTTATATAAAGGGGCTAGTTAAATTTTTTACAGGTTTTTTAAAGTATTCATCATCTCTTTTTCAGCTGCAGCAATGGTACTTCTATGGATATATTCATCTTTAAGGGTTTTATAGAAGTTATTTTTTGCATATTTATCATATGTAAATTTAATATTATGATATTTAACATCCATAAGAATCAATCCTTCAGCAGGTGCAGGTGTGATTGGAATATAAATATCAGGATCCAATAAACAGTCTATTTCTTTATATTCCATTTCTTTTTTTCCTATTATTGTTATTATTGTTACTATTTTACGAACCATATTCCAAAGGAAACTTTCTCCAATTACATCTATAACTATTAAATGGCCATTTTGTTTAATATTTATTTCTTTAATATTTCTA
>JAQVTJ010000108.1 GCA_028700095.1 Methanobacterium sp.
TGCACTTCAGCACCTTGAGGGTGTTGAGCTATTAGTATGGATGTTAAAGATATTAAAATACTGATACAAACGATTAAAAGTAGTATTTTAGTTATAAATTGAAGTTTCATATTCTATCAATCCTCCTTTTCTAAATAAATTCAAATATTTTTTTTTAATTTAATCTCCAACGTTTTTTATATTTTTTTTTGGTTTGAGATTTATTTTGTGTATCTACCTCCTATTCTAGATTTATTTTCTAGATTTTATTTTATTTGTCCATCTAGAATATTGATGATATGGTCTGCTTGTTTTGCAATACTTTTTTCATGTGTTACCATAATTAATGTTGTATTTAAGGTTTTTTGATGATTTTGAAGTAATTTTAATATTATTTCTCCATTTTTAGTGTCAAATGCTCCTGTGGGTTCATCCGCAAGGATTATTTTAGGTTTATTGGCCAGTGCTCGTGCAACTGCTACACGTTGGCGTTCTCCACCAGCTAAAATATTAGGTTTCTTATCTGCCATATTTTCTAAACCCACAGATTTTAAAAGCTCAAGTGCCCGGATTTTCATTTCACCAGGCTTTAATCCGGTTCCATACATAGGAACCTCTACATTTTCACGACTTGTCAAAGTAGGTATTAAATTATGAAGCTGAAACACAAAACCTATAGTTTTTCTTCGAAATTCATTTAAATCCTTTAATTTTAAAATATCCACACCCGATATCATGACATTACCACTATCTGGTGTGTCTAGTGTTCCAATAATATTTAATAATGTAGATTTACCAGATCCGGAGGGACCCATAATAGCAACAAAAGCCCCTTCTCTAATTTGAAGATTAATATCTTTTAAGGCAGCGGTTTTACCATTATCAAAACTCTTAGACACATTTTCAAGGCAGATAATATTATTACTCATATTTCAAAGCCTCCGTAGGTTTCAAACGCACAACATACAACACAGGCAATAAAGTACCAATTAATGGTATTACTAAAGAAAGTAGCAAAGTCACAACAAGTAAATATATTATTGAGGAGAATTTTATTATTAAAAATGAGAATACTATGGTAGAATCTAGAGTTAGGAAGGTTACTGTTATTATTGAGGCAATGATCCAGATTATTATTGTTTGTATGGTTGTTTCCATAAATAACATAGTAATGATACGTTTATTATTCCAACCTAAAGCTTTTAAAGTTCTAAATTCGTTTTTTCGGTTTTTTACGCTTTTTAAAGTTGTTAATAGCATTAATATGATGCCTATAAATAGCATAATTAGTAGTGTTCGTAATAATGGATGAGATAGGTCATTGGATGGTTCATTCCAAATTTTATAATTAGGGTTTGATTGTTTTATGGTATTTTTTACTGGGTCTAATTGGTTAGGATCTGTTTTACATTGATAAAATCAAATTTTAAATCAGATGAATTATAAATAAGCTCATTAGCCACATTTAAACTAATAATACCTTCATTGGGTATATCGTTTATAATACCTACGACAGTAAAAGGGGATTTGGATTTTATGGGATATTTATTGAAATTTTCTAATGAAACTTCTTTAGAGGCCATATGTGTAATGGGAATAGTGTCTCCTACATTTAGGTTCATATTTTTAGCGAAAGTTTTTGTAATTAATATTTCATGTGTCCCTTCAGTTAGTAATCGGCCTTTTATTAATCTAATATGGCCAACAACTGGCACTCGACTATCATTCACTATTTTTTTATTAACCCCATTAAGAACTGCATATTTCAATTTAATAGGGTTTTGAGCCCTAATTAGATATATTGATACCCCAAGTCCTTCATTTACTCCAGGTATAGCTTGTATATTGTTAAGTTCAGACATTGAAAATGTATTATGAGAAGAGGTGTTATTAGCCGAAATATGGAAATCCCCGCCTCCAGTATCTAAACTAAAGGATTGAAATAACTCACCAGATAGTTGTAAAAATATTACAGTAAAACTAACACCAATAATAACAAGTATTAATAAGAAAACTAGAAAAAGTCTTAATTTCCCTCTAAAGGCATTTTTAATAGCAAAATTGACCAATTTCATTTTTTTTAACCTCTGCTTATATCATCTTATACCACTTTATTACATCACATATATGGTTATTATTTTGTTTTATTTAAATATTACTATAAAATGAAAGATTATAATTTCATAGAACAGCAGCCCATAGGATCAAATAAAGCTTTAAAAAATATTCATAGCCTAAAAAACAAGTTAAAAAATAAAACGATTTTTTTTATTTGATTTTTTTTATTATAATGGATTAAAGATGTTAGGATTTAACATTTCCCAGAGTATTTAAAAAAAAGAAATATAAAGACCAAACAAGGATTAAATAACTAATTAAGACCCCAAATAGGAAAATAGATTATCCCCGAACCATAAAAAAAATAATAATCTCCCCATAGATTGTCAGTTCTATATTTTTTCCAATTTTTTGGTTCATTCTTTTGGGGAAGAAAAAAAAGTTAGGATTGTAATAAATTGAGATATATAAATAGGATGTAGGTGTGTTTATTTTGTGTGTTTATGGTTATATATTATTTTTGCAATGTTGTCTGCGGATTTTAGAACTTCTTCTCCATATTTTATTGCATTATTTTTCATTTGGTCTATGTTGGTAAATGCGTTTTCTAGTATATTTTCCAGATTTTCAAGTTCACTTTCCAGTACTGCTCCTTTAAATACTGCTGCAAGATTATGGTAACGTCCATATTTTACTCCAAGTAGGGCTACAACTGGTATTCCCCATGTCATGGCTTCATGTATCATCATACCATCATCTGTAACCACTGCAATATCAACTATTTTATAAAGATCATTTATCCAGTTAATGTATCCTAGATAGATAAGTTTGTTATTGTCAATTGTGTTATCAAAATATTTGTTATAATCTTTTTCAAGTGGTTCACCAACTAATATTATATTTGCTTTTATATTGCTTTTACCAAGTTTTGAAGCTGCAATTGCCATTTTTTCAAATATTGTGGAACCTGAGGATAGAAGTATGGTTGGTAATTGGGGATTAAATGTTTCGGGCATATTTTTTAATGCATTTTCTTTGTTTCCAATTATTATTTGTGGATCTACTGGAGAGTATGCTTTGTTTATATTGTTGTTGTGTTGTTGTGTTTGGTAGAGTGTGGATTCTGGAAGTGCTATTGTGGTGGTTATTTTTGTACAGACTTTTGCATCAGTTGGTGTGTTTAGAATACCTATGGATGGTATATTTGTAATTTTAGCTGTTAAACATCCTATAACAGCACCTCCTCCTATAACTCCTACTATTATGTCTGGTTTGGTTTTTCTAAACAGTTTCATAGCTTCTATTATTGCTTTTATTGTTTTAAATCATGCATTTAAAAGTGTTTTTTGTGTTGCTGCATGTCCTCCTGCTTGTGGTATGCTGGTTTTATGCCATTTAATTCCCTTTTTTTTAAAAAGTAAACCTGGTGCTGTGTGGTCAAGTGCAAATTCGCTTTGGAAATCATATTTTGTTAAAGCTTTTGCAATGTTTAGTGCTATAACAGCATCTCCTCCTATTCCTCTGCCTGTGACTATAAATAATGCCTTCATATTATTTTTCACCTATTTAATTATAAATTTTAAAAGCTTTTTATTGTAAAAATATATAAGAATATAACTAATTGAATAGTATATTATAGATATTATTTTTTATGAAAAATAAGGTTTTACCTAAAATAAAATCTTTTATAACCCATTTTTTGGTATGATCAATTGATTTTCATTGTTTTATATTAAATGTTTTTTTTTATTAAATTAAATTTTCCATTATCATATATTTTTCATATGTATGGCTCCCAATTTAATGTTTAAATTAAAAAAAATAATAAATCGATTATTATGATGAAGATTTAAAAAAAAATAAATCATCATTATTAAAAAAAGATAGTGAAGATATAGTGTATGTATAAAGTATATAAATACATAATTTTATGTAAATATTAGTGTATGAAAGAAAATAGGAGGTAGATATTATGAATTTTAGTAATGTGGTGGTAGATTCATTGTATTATCCATTCAATGATTTGAAAAGGTTTTTTATATTGTTAATTCTCTTTTTAACAAGTTTTTTGTTGGTTCCCATGGTAATAGGGCTTGGTTATATGTGGAGGATCATTGAAAATACTCTAAAAGGAAATGAAAGGCTTCCTGACTTTAGTAATATAAATCAATTATTTGTCAATGGTTTAAAAATTTTAGTGGTACAAATTATCTATTCAATTCCTACTTTTCTAGTATTATATTTGTTATCATTGATTATGAATATAAATATAAATTTAGCTGTTTTAACTGAGTTATCTAACAATCCTTCATATGTATTTATTTTAATATTTGTAGGGCTTTTTGTAGGATTTTTTGTAAATATTGTTTTGGTGATAGGATTTGGAAATATGGTTCATGAGAACCGTTTGATGGCAGTATTCGATTTTAAAAAAATATTTCAGCTAATAAAAATAATAGGATGGAAAAATTATTTGATCTATATTATAATCTACACCTTAATTGGGGCTCTGATTATGTTACATTCTTCCCTTACTGCCCTTTTAAATACAAATCCGGGGAATATTGCACTTAGTGTGTTCTTAATTATGAACATAACACAGAATATATGTAAAACATACAGTGCAATCTTTGCAAGTAGGTTCAAAGGTCTGGTTTATCCAATAAAAGAAATAGAAACTGTCTAGATAATATAAAAAAATTAATGTAAAAAAAAAGTTGGGAATCTTAAAAAAAAAGTGATATTTTCGATACAAAATTTATTTCTATTTTTTTTGGATGCTGTTTTGGTGTTGTATGTCTGGTATGGTTATGATTTCTGCTAAAAATATCTAATATAGGTTATTTTTTTGGTTAATTTGTGTGTATATTTGTGTAAATTTTTTTATTTGAGCCTTGTTTTTATAATTTAAACTATTATTAGAACATATATATTAAAAAATCCAAATAATAAAAGATAAATAGGTGTAAATCATTGGGAAAAAAAGATCCCAGATTTTAAATTATTTATCATCAAAAAAGATGGTGGAAATTATTATTGTTAGGAAACATTTTTTTTTGGATGTTTTTATGGGATTGTTTTTCTTTATTTAATTATGTTAAAAATGTTATTAGATAACCTATAACGCCCAATATAGAATATTTAACAAATTCGTAATAGTTTTGTAAATAGAAAGATATATCTGATAATATATTGGGTTTTATATTATCATTTTTAATAATAAGGGTTTGTGTAACTTGTTTATAAGTTGTTTCTTTGCCTGGTTGGAAGGTTAAGGCTAATGTGGCATCAGGATTTAATTCTATGTTAGCACTGGGCATGGGTTTAAATTCAGTAGTGGATACAGTGTCAGTTTTTGCATTTCTTCCAGCGATTATAGTTGTGTTAATGGGAATGTCTTCGTTTTCACTGCTAATAGTGATAAAACCTATGGTGAAATTTTGTTGTTCATTATTTGAACCCGCGGTTGATACACCTCATGACCTAGAAGTTATATCACCCACCCATTCATCTCCATTTGTTATACTTA
>JAQVTJ010000109.1 GCA_028700095.1 Methanobacterium sp.
ATAGCAATGGATATGATGGCACAAGCAGAACATGATCCTAATGCTTCATGTGTGCTTGTAACAACATCTAAAACTATTGCAATGGAAGTTGACCAGAAAATAAAAGAACATATAAATGTTATGCAACGTGAAAAAATTATATCTGAATCACTTGGAAAATATGGTTTAATAGCAATTGCTAAATCAATGGATATTGCAATAGAATTTTCTAATAAATACGCTCCAGAACATCTTATAATAATGACTGTTGAACCTGAAGGAATATTAAAGAAAATCACCAATGCAGGTTCTATATTTTTAGGAAATTTAACTCCAGTAGCTGCAGGTGATTATGGTTCAGGAACTAATCATGTGCTTCCAACATCAGAATGTGCAAAAATGTATTCAGGTTTATCAGCAGAATACTTCCTAAAAAAACCCACAGTCCAGAAATTAACTGAAAAAGGAGTGTTAAATCTTAATAATATGGTAACAATATTAGCAGAATATGAAGGACTATATGCTCATGCTGAATCATTTAAAAAACGTGTAGATGATATTAAAGATAAAAAAATTATATAAAAAAACTTTTTACCAAATTTAATATAATATATTTTCCTAAATAAATATCCTTATATTATAATATTAAATGTTTACACACAAATATAATGGATGATTCCCAACTATTGGAAAATATAATAAAATTAAATGTATTATCATAAAAAAAATAATAATTATAATTATAATTATAATAATATATAATGTATATATTGAATTTATATACAATATAAATAAGCAAATTAATTTATAAGATTTTAAAAGATAATATAATCTATTTTATAATTTTTAGAGGTGAATAACATTGATAGATTCATTAGAAAATATTAGAAGAACCCATTATTCCAAAGAAGTTAAACCCGAAATGAAAGATCAGGAAATAGTTCTTATGGGATGGATCCATGAGATGAGAGATCTTGGAGGAATTATCTTTATACTTTTAAGAGATAGAGATGGTGTAACCCAAGTAACAGCACCTTCTAAGAAGCTGTCACCAAAATTATTTGAAGAATTAAAGAAACTTAAAAAAGAATCTGTAATATCTATTAAAGGTTTTGTTCAGGAATCAGGTAAAGCACCAGGTGGTGTTGAAATAATACCTTTAGAACTGAAACTTTTAAGCGAATCAAAACTACCATTACCTTTGGATACAACAGGAAATGTACATGCAGAAATAGATACAAGACTAGATTCAAGATTCATAGATCTTAGAAAACATAATGTTAGTGCAATTTTTAAGATTAAAAGCAGAATACTTCATTCAATAAGGAACTTCCTTGAAAGTGAAGATTACACTGAAATAAACACACCAAAACTTGTTGCATCCGCAACAGAAGGTGGTACTGAACTTTTTCCAATAACTTATTTTGAAAGAGAAGCATTTTTAGGTCAAAGCCCACAGTTATATAAACAAATGATGATGGCATCTGGTTTTGATAAGGTATATGAAATTGCACCTATATTCAGGGCAGAGGAACATGATACATTACGCCATTTAAATGAAGTAATATCTATTGATGTTGAAACAGCATTTACAAATCATATAGATGCAATGGAAATACTTGAAAAAATGGTTGTAAATGCCATTACAGAAGTTAAAAATAACTGTCAACCTGCATTGGAAACATTAAAATTCGACCTTCAAATACCAGAAATACCATTTCCAAGAATTGAATATGATGAAATGGTTGAAATGGTAAATAATGCCGGAGTAACAATGAAACACGGGGAAGACATGTCAAGAGCTGCTGAAAAAGCAATAGGGGACATTATGGAGGGATATTATTTCATAACAGAATGGCCTACAGCAATAAAACCATTTTATGTAATGCCTACAGAGAATCCATTAAAAAGCTGTGCATTTGACTTAATGTATAAGGACCTAGAGATTTCCTCAGGAGCAATGAGGGTTCATAATCATGATATGCTTGTAAATAAACTAAATGAAAAGGGATTAAATCCAGATTCATTTAGTAGATACCTTGCAGCATTTGAATATGGAATGCCACCACATGCAGGTTGGGGAGTGGGAGCCGAAAGATTTACAATGACAATGACCGGTCTTAAAAATATAAGAGAAACTGTTCTATTCCCTAGAGATAGAAGAAGATTAACACCATAAATTTAATTATATACAAACATTAAAATGGGGAATAATTTAAATATAATTCCCCTATTCTTTTAAAAACATATAAAAAAAATTTAATTAAGAATATAGAAGTTATATATCTTTATATATTTTTTTTATATTTAAGGTAGGAAACTGATTTTTATGAACAAAAATATTGAGTTATATGATCTTGCAGTGATTGGGGCAGGGCCTGCTGGAATGATGGCAGCTATAACAGCTACATCCCATGGATTAAACACAATTCTTATAGAAAGAAATTCATCACCCGGAAGAAAATTACTTTTAACAGGGAATGGAAGATGTAACATAACAAACAATGCATCTTTAAATGAATTTATAGAAAAATTCGGACGAAGAGGTTCATTTTTAAGAACTGCATTTACAAAATTCTCAAACAAAGACTTAATAGAATTTTTTGAATCCAGGGGCTTAGAATTCAAAGAAAAAGAAAATGGAAGAGTATTTCCAGTTACAGATGATTCAAAATCAGTTTTAAAAATATTAGAAACTTCAATGAAGAAACTAGGGGTTAAAACTGTTTATAACACACGTTTAACTAAAATACAAAAAATTGAAAAAAAAAATATTTTCATTATAAAATTAGATTATAATACAGTATTAAAAGCTAAAAAGGTTGTACTTGCAACTGGAGGATTATCATATCAAGAAACAGGATCAAGTGGTGATGGTTTTAGAATTGCAGAAGAATTACAACATGGAATAACACCATTAAATCCAGGTATTGTTCCACTTAAAACTAAAGAATCTTGGATAAAAAGCCTTCAAGGAATTAGACTTGACGAAGTTAAAATAACAATTAAAAATCCTAAGATGATTTTAGATGGTGCAAGTCTTCTTTTCACACATTTTGGGGTTTCTGGCCCTTTAATATTGGATAATAGTTCTAAAATTATACCCTTACTTGAATATGGTAATGTGGATATGATTCTTGATTTAAAACCATCATCTACCAGGGAAGAGCTTCAAGAAATGATGGTTGCTGCATTTGAATCCCATGGAAAGGTTGATCTTAAAAATTATATGAAATTACTAATAACTAATAGGATGATACCAATTATTTTAAAACTTACTAATATTGATGGTAAAAAAAAGATGAATCAAATTAATAAAAATGAAAGAAATTCCATTATTAATCTAATAAAATCATTTCCAATAACTATAAGAGGATATTTATCACTTGATAAGGCTGTTATTACTTGTGGTGGTATTTCCCGTGATTATATTAATCCCAATACAATGGAATCCAAAGTTGTAAATGGATTATATTTTGCAGGTGAAATTATTCAAGGATGTGCATCAAGTGGAGGATATAATCTTCAACAAGCATTTTCAACCGGATATCTTGCTGGTTTACTTTCAAAATTAGATTAAATTATATACTTAGAATATATTATAAAAAAAAATAATAATAAAAAAAAAAATTTTTATAGTTTTTTTTATCCCATAAATGGTTTACCTATGGTAAGTAATACAGCAAGGGTTACTATTATTCCAATTACAACCAAAGTTATTCCTGCTTTGAATATTTCCTTAATTTTTACATAGCCTGTTCCATATGCCATTGCAACTGTGGGATCTGCCATTGGGAACATGAATGATAAGGAACATGATATTGCAACAGGTATTGCATAGATTCCAACTGGTTGTCCTTGGGCTGTAGCTAATGTCACTGCAAGTGGCACTAAAATTGCAGCTAAAGCAATATTGGACATCACTTGGGTGAAAACTACTGCTATAACCATTAATAATAACATTATAGCCAATGTTGAAACATTATTTCCCATCATACCTATTAGATCATGTATAAGGTATGCTGCTGCTCCTGTATTTAACAATGCAGCTCCAAGAGATAAAGCTCCACCAAAGAATATAATTAATCCCCAATCAACACCTTCTTGTGCATCTTTCCAATCAATAACTCCAGAAATAAAGTATAATGCAGCCCCGATTAAAGCAACAGAATAGCTGTCTAAACCAGTTAGACCTGTTGTTACCCATAATCCTATTGTAAAAAATAATATAACTGCGGTGATTTTTTCTTGTTTTGTTATGGATCCCATAACATCCATAGCATTATTTAATGTTTCTTTCCCACCTACAATCCTATCTACTTCAGGTTTGAAAATCCAACTTAACAATTTCCATGTAACTACTAATAGGATAATTGCTAATGGGAATCCGAAAACCATCCAATTAACAAATGGTATATGTGTATATGCTGCAGCCATTAAATTGGGTGCTGTGCCTATTTCAGTACCAAAACCACCTGCAAGTGAACCATATGATGCACTTAATACCATTGCCTTTGCAAAGTTACTATTACCCTCTTCAGGCCCATTTATACCAAACAAGGGTATAATAGGTTTTATAATAGGCAGAAGCATTGCAAATGCCACAATATTTTCAATCCAAGCAGAAAGAAGTCCTGTACTAAACACAACTGCAAATATACTCATATCTGCTGTTGTTCCTACTTTGGATAACATCCAAATATGTGAAACGTTTTGCAAGACCACTTTTACCTATAGCAACTGCTAAGATAAATCCACCTATCATTAAAAAGATAATAGGATTTGCAAATCCAATGACCGCATTTGTGAAACTTGTTACACCTAATGGTTGTAATAATAATAATAATAATAATAATAATAATAATAATAATAATAATAATAATAATAATAATAATAATAATAATAATAATAATAATAATATGATGTAACAGCAAGATGCTGTGCTTCACTTGCCCACATAATAATTGCAAAAATTAAAAGGGCAATAGAAGCATGGCCAGGATAACTTAAACCAGGTAATGGTATTAACATGATTAAAATAAAAGCAATAATTGCCAAAGGCATTCCTAAAGTCTTTAGATTAACATTCGTATTTAACCCTCATGTTTCTTTTATTTAGATTGATATAACATGTAATAGTAAAATTATAATATCATATAAGCATATTTAATAATGATTAATCATTATGGATATTATTTTTTTACAAAAAAAATATTGAAGTTTATATAAAAATTTTATTTAAAGCTATGAATTTATAATATTATCTAAAAAAAAATAATTTAGGAGTATTATAAAAAAAAATAGTTGGAAATATTTAAAAAAAATAGTATGTTATTAAGGGTTCTTATTATATGGATTTAATTAATATAAAAAAAAATAGTTTAGGATTTATTTTCATATTTAATTTTCATATATTCTTCCAATGACCTTGAAACAAAGTAACATACAACAACTACCCCAACTAATATTGTGAAATAGAACAATGAATGTGCTATTTCTGTATTTCCAATATTTAAAGGTATAAATATTAGATATACAGTTATGAATGCACT
>JAQVTJ010000110.1 GCA_028700095.1 Methanobacterium sp.
GATATATAATGATTTTATAATATTCTTCCATAAAATTTATTCTTTGTCAAAAATATATATTTATAGGTAGGGATTATGTTAATCCTGCTTCTATTGTATTATACTAGTAAAAAAAATATAAAATATTCATTAGAATTATTATGAGACCTTTTTATCTTTAGATACTAAATGATGAAAATATATTTTAAAATACATAATTTAATTGTAAATAAATTAAAGGATTAAATATATATTCCTTTAATTTATTTATATTGAA
This sequence comes from Methanobacterium sp., assembly GCA_028700095.1. Classification (GTDB taxonomy): domain Archaea; phylum Methanobacteriota; class Methanobacteria; order Methanobacteriales; family Methanobacteriaceae; genus Methanobacterium_B. Next base: position 257 of record JAQVTJ010000110.1, read on the forward strand.
TTTTATTATCTTTTAAACTCATCAAGTACATGTGGGTCTGTTTTGGGATCTGATTTGTAATTTATTCCATGTTTTTCTTCCCATTCTCTCCAGGCCATTCCAATCTCAGTTTCACCAGCTTTTTGTTCTTCTTCATCTAAATTATTTAATATTAAATTTCTGATATCTTCACTTCGGACTTGTTTTTTGTTACCAACTCTTTGTTTAACATCTTCAACTGTTTTGTTTACGAGATTCATCTTTTCTTCAGAATTGTAGCCTGCTTGTTTTGCTGCTTTTTCAATGGAGCTTTTTATTTTTTTTCCTTAAATTCTTCTGTTTTCCCATTACTTTTAACTACGTCCATGTTATTATCCCCCCATATTATTAATATTTTTAATTAAAGTAATACTTAATAAGGTGATTATAATATAAAAACTTTACCCTTTAAAAAAATAATAATTTATTTCTAAACAAAAAGATGATAATTAGAGTGAATATACATACCCAATTATATAACTCAGTTATGGTTTCTACCAATTCTATATTACATGTTCCATATTAGGGATATTATTTTGTGAATACCATTTCCAACTGAAAATTTACAAACCCAATAGCATTTCATTCTGGGCTTTGATAATAAACTTCATATAAATATATTTGGAAGATTTTAATTTTACAATTTAGATATTTAAATCATTTACTATGTCTATTTCTCTATCACCAGGTACAGAAAATTATAATATAAGTTAGATCTGTACAACTATCATTATCTTTGATAATCTTTATAATTACAAGAAATAATTTTTAACTAACAACTTTAAAAAGCTTAAAACTTTTAAAACAGAATAAAATTCTGATTTTATCAGAATATGAAATGCTGAAAAACTGTACAATATTCAAATATTAAGAGTATATATAATAAATTAATATTAAGGTGGAAAAATATGAATATAATTGAAAATATAATTAATTCCCTACAATTTCCCTTTAAAAATTGGGTAAAGATGATTATACTGGGAATAATTTTGGTAATCCCCATTGTGAACTTTATTGGCCTGGGCTATTATTTAAGAATAATAAAAACAACATTAATGGGATTAGATGATCTTCCTGATTTTGAAGATATTGTAAAATTGTTTATTGATGGTGTAAAACTTTTAATAGTTAGTATAATTTACACAATCATACCCCTAATCTTTTATATATTTTCCTTTGTATTTCCAGGCAGAATATTTTTAATAATGGCAATTATCTCCACCCTAATAATCAGCATATTTGCATATATGGGTGTAGTTAACATGGTTTACCACGACATTGGAATAATTGCTGCAGTGAGATACCATGAAATATTAGGTAAAATTAGGGTAATTGGATGGATAAAATATATGCTTTGGTGGATTGCACTGATTTTAATCATTATATTTGTAGGATCTACCATTAGTATAGCTGGAGGAATTCTAGTATACTTTATTTTGGGGTTCTGGATCTTATTAGTAGGATATAGCTACTTATTAATATTCCAGGCAAGATCCATTGCGTTAACATTTGCAAATTAGCAGAAAATAATAAAATGTTGATGAAAATCCTAAACTTAAGCAATATTGGATAATTCCAATCCTTTAAATAAATGATTTCTTATTGGGAGGTGTTTAAATTAAATATATTTGGTTAATATTATTTTTAATAACAATTATTTAAATTGGCTTAAATTCAGTATGTGTGGCTCAAACAGGGAATGTTACCACCACCACACACAGCAATCCAAATTATATAGTGGGTTATTATGTTAACCCCAATGTAACACCCATATCAAATATAGATTTTAACACCTTAAAAAGTGCAGGAATAACAGATATATATGTTTTAGTAACAAATAATAATTATTCACAGATATTATTAGAAACCCAAAAAAAGGCAGATATTGTAGGAATCAAGACTAATAGTTGGGTATATCCTGATTTTAATCATGCCTCAAAAGTTGCTCAGATGAAAATAGGGGTCCACTTAGATATGGAAACATATGACATGCCTAAATATCTTTTGCTAATTCTGGCCATGCGATGGGATACCTATGGTGAAACCTTTTCAATTACTGTTAAACCTAATGGATGGGATGGAACTCAATATTACCATTTAATCACCCCCTTATGCGACTAAATAGTCCATCAACTCTATGTAGGTGAATATGATAAGGAAATAACCAATCTAAGAAATCGGATAAAAATCTACAAGCAAATATACAATATTTATAATATTATTTTTCCACCAAAAATTGTGACAAGGCTTGAAACCTACCAATCTGATAAAAATGCAATTCCTAAGGATACAAGTAGACTATCAGCAGAAATTAAAGCTGTACAACCATATACTCATGGAGTAATCCTATTTAGGTAAATATGTCACCATTAAAAAATTGGATAATATTAATTAATTATTTATATACCCTTTTTTTAAGGAGTTGTAATGCAAAATATAAAAAAATTAAACCCCAAAATATATTAAAAAATCTAAACAATTTAATTAATAAAGAATTAAGGAAATATTCAAGAGTTTAATTGAGTATATAGGATATATTTTTATATTGTATAATTTGGATCTTTACTATCTAAAGATAATCCATAATAATAGAGTATTTAAATTAAATCAGAATATTTTATTTAAAAAAATATTAAAAACATGACTTCAATGAGATATAATGAAAATTTTTTGATAAACTAGTTCTTAATGCCATATATAATAATAATAATACATTTAATATTAATTTTTCATTGATTTATAGGGTTTATAGAGTATTTATTTATTATTTTCATCAATTTTCTTTTCGATTTCATCCATTTTATCTATTATCTTATCAAATTTTTCTTCATAGTTTTGAAATTGTATTTTAAATTCCTCTGTATTTCTTTCAACTTTTTCAATGGCCTTTCTGCTTTCTTTTCTAAATATATCTATGAATGAATATGCAAGTGTGGCTGTAGCAAGGCTCATATATGACATTCCAGTTAATATTATCATAACACCTATTATATGACCTATTGCTGTTACTGGAGCTATGTCTCCGTAGCCTGTAGTGGTCATGGAAACAATTTAATACCATATTGCAGAATTATAGCTTTTTAAAGCATGATTAACCCATTTTCAGCTATGTAAAATATGTAGGGACCCAATATCAAAACTAAAAAGAGTAACATAGTTGCATAGTCCAACTTAGTTTTTTGAGGATATGTTCTAACACCCTTTTGATGTTATGTGAACGGTTTTTACCAGTGCAAATATCTTTATTATCCCTATGAGTACGATTAGATTAATGTCAAATAATTGTAATAACTCAAAGCTTATGAAATATAATGGAATTCCTGCCATAATAAATATCCCATTATCCCAAATAAACTTTTTATTCCATTGATCCCTTTTGATAATCCTAAAAAACAGCAGGTCAAAGAGAATTAATATCCCAATTATCATATCCCATATACCAAAGGCATATAATGAATAATTTTTGATACCAGCAATAAATCCTATAGTTATTAAAATGAGAAATAATAGTTCTAATAATATTAAAATTGATAATATAGCTTCAAATATTATTTTATAGTGTCTATCCATTTTATTTTATTCCTCTAAATTATAAGTAATAGTTTAAAATTATTGTCATCTATATCTATTTCAATATCTTTTTTCATTATTAATATTAAACTGATCTTATAAAAAAATAGATAGTAAAATAATTTTTTTACTAATTCATGGAATTACATATATTCCAAATAACAGATCATCCTATTTAAGTTAATAACTTTTTACAAGCTAGGATAGAAATAAAATATTTTTTTTTTGGAATAATTTTTTTTACAATAAATAGAGTATGTGGATTGATATGTTTTTAAACTTATAATCTCCTAAGATATATCCTAATTTTTTATTTAAGGTAAATCATCTTCTCTTCTTTTGATATTGTTAAATATTAACATTAATCTATATTAAATAATAAAATTTATATTTGGTGTTTTTTTTATGCAACAGAAGGAGTATTATATTTCAGAAAAACATTTATTATTAAAAAATTTCAATGAATTTGCCCAGAGAATTAAAGTTTTTTTAACAGCTAAATATGGTGATAATTTCTCATCAGAAGTAATAGATGAAATGTTGGATGATTATGAAGATATTATTCCTGAAATTCCATATATTAGAGGAAAGAACAATCCCATGACACAAAATTTGTTATCATCTGTTGATTATTTTATTGTTTATAATGTTTTAAAGAGGAAAAATAAACCCTAGATGAAATAGGTCATATCTGTTATAAACAGGAAAATGAGTTTTTAAAAATTAATAATAAAGAAATTTTCCAAATAACCCATCCTGATGCAAGGGATGTTTTAAAATATTTAGCTGACCAATCTGGTTTATATCCTGATGATTTTGTATATAAAATTATTGAAGGTGAAGGATTTGATGTGGGTTTAGATTTTACTGAATGTGCAATATGCAAATTTTTCCATAAAAAAGATGCAGATGAGTTTTTACCTTACTTGTGTGCAATGGATATTCCCATGAGTAAATATGGTGATTTAGGTTTATATCGAACAAAAACCCTTGCAGATGGTTTTGATGTATGTGACTTCAGATATAAAGCTGGTAGAAATACTAATGTTGCCTCTAAAGTAATAAAAAAATAATATTTTAAAATATTATCCATTAAAATTTTGTATTTCATAACCAAAATATATTATTATTTATGAAATTTATAATAATTATTAAAATTGAACAAATGACATAATGAAACCACTCCAATTTTCAAAGTAATAATATATATTAGATTGTAAACTAGGATGTATATCATCTTTTTTGATTATTATAGTGTTTATAACCGAGTTATAAGCCCTTTCTGTACCTGGTTGGAAAACTATTTCTAGCATAGCATTAGAATTTAATTCAATAATAGCACTAGGCATTGGTTGGAAATTTCCAGTAGTTTGGGTGTTATTTTTTGCATTTCCAGCTAATTTGTGGATATTATCTGGGATATCTGTATATGTGGGAGCATTATCAGTAATACTGAAAGTATTTTGATTCTGTGATACATTACCTCTTCAGATATTTTCCCTTCACTTACTGTTATATCTCCTACTAACATTGTTTCGTTGTATAAAGATATCTGGATTTGGTTATCTGTAGATGAATCAGTTACTGTTAAGTTGGGAGGATAATTGAATTTAATCCATTGGTTTTTAAATGACCCACCAGTACTAAGAGGAAAATTTTTAAAGTTCCTAT
>JAQVTJ010000111.1 GCA_028700095.1 Methanobacterium sp.
CAAATCAATTAGCAAAGACCTTAGCAGTTACACTTATTCCTTACATGCCAGTTAAGACTCAGGAAATATTTAAAACATTAAATATTCAAAATAATAGTAATTGGGATAGTGCAGCAGATTTTATTCCAGTGGGTCATGAATTAGGTGAAGCTAATCCCATATTTTTAAAGGTAGAAGATGATGTTATTAAAAATGAAAAACAAAATCTTTACAAAAATTTAAAGGATGTTAAAACAATGAAAGATGAAATATCTATTGATGATTTTGCAACTATGGATTTAAGAGTTGGAAAAATTGTACAAGCAGAAAATATTAAAAAATCTGATAAACTATTGAAACTAATGGTGGATATTGGGGAAAAACATATACAAGTTGTTGCAGGTGTTGCTAAGAAATATTCACCTGAAGAAGTTTTAAACAAAACAGTCATTGTTCTAGTTAACCTACCACCTGCAAAACTTTTCGGAATAAAATCTGAAGGTATGTTACTTGCAACAGATAATAATATGAGTCTTTTAACTGTTGAAGATGCAGATATCGGTAAAAAAATAAAATGAATGAATCAGTTTTAATTGCTAATTCTGAAAGATTCCTTGACGGAATAAGACATAAATTGTTTAATATCGAAGAAATCTGTGATTTCCAAGATTTCTTTAATATATATCAATATCTTAAAAAAAATCTTGAAGAACTCCTAAAACTAAGAGATACAATGGAAATTAAGGGTTATAAAACACCTTATAGATCTCTTATGAAATATGGGCGCATATCTAAATCTGAGATGAAAGTTGAAGATATCTATGATATGAACAAACACACCCAATACTTTAGAATGAATGCTGCTGCTAAAAAAAATATATTAGACAGAGTAAAATCTGCAATAGCATCTCATAAAATAGCAATAGGACATCTTGAAGAATATGGTACTTTAAATTGTAAAGTTTGTAAAAGTAAATACACAGGACATGAAATTGCAAATTTCTTAGATGGAAGATGTAACTGTGGTTCACATGAAATAGAATTTGAAATAAATCATCAAGGTGTTCATAGATTAGAAATTATTAAATATCTGCCATTATCCGGAGAATATATGGTTAAAATATCTGAACTATCTCCCATAGGAAGGGAAGCATTTAGAAAGATTGTAAGAATTCTTAAACATGAAAAACGTGGAATAGTAAAAACATTATCCTTGGTTGTAAAAGTTTTTGAAGAGGGTAGATGGGTTAGAAAAAGGGTTAATATTGATGCCAAGGATCAAATGAATTATGAACGTGAAATACGCAGTGAATATGGTTCAAATGCTCGTATAAAATTTATGCAGTTTCATCGTAAAAAACCATCAATAATAAATGATAAACATGTCCAAACAGCATTAGCAATTGGATATGTTAAGTTCGCAGAACAAAAAGCAAGGGAAGTTTTCAATAATATTCTTGATAAAAGCCTTAAAAATAAGGAAAAACTTCACATATATGATGAAATACATGTAAATGCTAAAAAATTAGCAATTAAAATGGTGGAAGATCCTGGGGATTTGGACCATATAAAAAATGAGTTAATACAGGAAAAGCTTATAAAAGAAAAACTTATCAATAAAAGAGGAATATATGATAAAGAATTGGAAAATGATATAAAAACACGCCAAACCCTGGAAAATAACCTTTTTATTGGAGTGCCACGTGTTATGATTTTATGGGATATACTAAAATGTTATCTATCAACAAGCTATGATAGAAGAAGCAAATATTCCGGACCATTTCCTAATTTACGCCCAAACCTTGACAGTAATCAAATCAGAGCATTTGAAGATTTTGATGAAGAAGTTGTTGATTTATTAAAAAATTATATGTATGAAAAAATAGAATATATGCCTAATATTAAAAATTTACTTTCAAAGAAATTTGAAATGGAAAATAAGATGAAAGGGTTACATGTTAAAATTAACTCTAATGCTGCAGGTGCTGTTCTTCTAAATACTACTGGTAAACTTCCAATTGAAGTTGCTGCCAATATTTTCAGTGTTGATCCAGAAGTTGTAACGGTTGAAAAGAATAAATTCAAGACCTTTGGAAAGCCTCAGACTAAAAAAGCTAAACAATTCCTAGAAATGATAAAAGGATAAAGAGAGGAGTTGAATTTTTTTGGCCGAAGAATTACATGTTAATGAACAATTATCATCCCGTAAGATCATGGAAGTTTTAGATAGTAATCCTGATCTTGTTAAGATAACATGCCCTGTTAGTATTTACAATAGAATATCCAAAAAATATATGAAAGCATTAAATGAACTGGGTGTGAAAGTTGAGCCAATTCATAGAAGGGGCAGACCTAAAAAATATGATTCTAATGATGCAACTAAAATACAAAAAATGTTAGATAACGGTGAAAGCCCTAAAGACATATCAAAAAAACTTAACCTTCCTGTTAAAACAGTATATTATCTTAAAAATAAAAGTCTTAAAAGAGGTAGGAAAGTAAAATATAGTACAGAAAAGACAATAGAAGTAAAAAGATTATATAGTAAAGGAATTCCTGTTAAAAAAATATCAGAAAATCTTAAAATACCATTAAGAACTGTTTATTTATTAATTAAACGTTAATTTTTATGGATATTTCCATATATATATATATTAAATAATAATTTTTTTTATACAATTTTGGACTTATAAAAATATCTAGAATTTTTTATATTAATTTCTAATATATTTGGGGGGGTTTTTTTTAACCATATTTTTTTTTATCTAAGACTTATTAGATTATTGTTCGATTTTTTAATATTTTTTTTAATTGCTGTGTTAAATCCAATATACTTCTCCTGTTGTAATAATATATTTATCTGAAAATGCAGGGTTATAATATACATTGGTTAAATTTTCGGTTTTAAATGCTTCACATATATCTTTACGTATATAATAATTTATTCTATCACCTGCACAGTCTTTGTCACTAGGACTTCTTAATGAGGGTGCTGATGCAAATACTTTAATTTTTATTTTATTTCTTTGATATTTAGGATCAAATCCTTGTTTTATATAATCTAATTTAATAATAACAATTTGGGTACCGCTTTTTAGTCGGGGATGTTCTTTAATATAATATTCATATTTAGTTTCAGGATATACTGCGAAACTATCCATTATAGCACCTTCAAGAGCACCGTTTCTTGCAACTGCCATACAAATATTTAATTCATTGATTTCTTGTAGATATGGGAAAAAAGATAATATTACTAAAATACTGATAGCTATAAGTAGAATATATTCTATATTTAATTGGCCATTTCTATCCTTTAATATGTATTTAAATCTTTTATATATCATAATAAAATATCTAAAATCTTTTTTAAATCTCTTTTATAAGTATTATATCTTGGTTAAATTCATTTTTAATATGTGATATATTATATGTTTTATTTGCATCCATTAAAGCATAAAAACCAAAGCGTGGATCATTAGATATCTTCATTGGACATATATATGCACTTCCCATTTTTCCGCTGAATTTTATAAACACTCCTGAAGAATTTACATGTATTCTATAGGATTTATCACCTATTTTAGGTGGCATTTTTTAGGTTATGGAACATCCATTACCACCACAATATACTTTTTCAATTCTCTTTGCAATATTTTCTGTAAGTATTTTTGCTTCTGCAATTTCTTGTGTATAATTACATGTATCCATTCTTTCTTCTATTATAGCGATTATTGATGGTGTTATAACTAATATTATTATAAAAGCCATAATAAAATCAATACTTGCCCATCCATGTTCATTGTTAACTGTCATCTAATACATCCTATTGCATCTTAATAGATACTATTATTAACCTAGAAATATATAATATAATAGTAAGCATGGAGGTGTTAAGATAGAATCTACAGAAAATTTTGATATGGTTGTAATGTTTGATTATAAAGATTATGAAGATGGGGAAGATGAATTGTTAGGTATTGAAGAACTTGAACAAACATTAGAAAATTTAACTCCAGAATTATATATTAAAGAAACAAAATCTAGTGATGTTGTTTTAGTCGAATTAGGAACAGATTCAGTTGCAGTTGCCAATAAAATTAGTAAAACCCCTACAAAAATAATATCCCGAGTAGTACCAATAAATACAGTTGTTGGAACAAGTCCTAGCTCTATTATTAAAAAAATTAAGAAATTATCTTCTGAAATAACCCAAGCAAATGATACATTTTTAGTTAAATGTTATGAAGAAAATAAAAATAATATAAAATGTCAAGAGATTAAAAAACAGGTTATTAATGAGTTAAATGATATGAATTTAAAATTTAATGAAACAAATCCTAAATGGATAGTTTATATAGAGATTATTGGAGAAAATACTGGTTTAAATATTTTAAAATCTTCAGATTTTAATGAAAAATTTAACTAAAAAAAAAAATAAAATTTTCTATATATGCTACAAAAATAATCAGAAAAAAAAATTTAGATCAAATAATTTATAATACAATTAGTTAATAATTACCTTTAATTATTTTATTTTTAATTATTTATTTTTATATAATCAGTTTTATTGCTAATATATGTAATATTGTAAATCCTCTTTTTATTATATCCATGTATCCATTTTTTTATTTTATGTTAGAAAAAATTTTAATATTGAGTGAATTAATATAACAAATAATTATTAATGCCTAGAAAAAATATTATAATATATAAAATTTATTAAATTTAGGATTGGAATAAATGTATAAGATTCTTGTTTATAAAGGCGGAGTTTATAGATTTAATGAAGTATTAGAGCGTGTTGAAGATATAGGCGGTATTGTCTTAAAAAAATATGGATTTAACATTAGAGGATCATATTTTATCACACAAGAACAACTTATAACCATTATTGCACCAGGGGAAAGTTTCTATGAACTCAAACAGATTGCAAATGAATTAAAAGGTGATATTGACGAAATAAATATTGATAATGATATAAAAGTTGCAGTTATATCTATTTTACCTGTTTATAATATTTTAAGCAAATTAGGAACTTGGATGGATGTGAATTGGTTAAAGGAAGAAATTAAATGTCCTTGTATAGATAGTATTCGTAATGGGTTTAATGAAATTTTTTGCCTTCACAATCTAGAAGAAACACTTATTAACATGTGTAAAATGGAAATTGCAGAAAAAAGAACTGTTTATAGTATTGATGAATATCGCCTAAAAAAACCATAATTAAATTATAAATATACAATGGATTGGAAAAATATTTTATTATTCTAAGCCAAAAAAAATATTTTTTAATATAATATTTGGTGTTGAATGTGGATGCTTGGGATTTTAATATTTTAACATTTATATTATCCAAAAAATACTTGAGATAATAGAAAAATAGTGGTTTTTATCTTACTTTTAATGATGGGGATATTATTTATATTACAAAGTAGGTTCCATTAGTTAAGATGAGATAAAAAAAAATAATATTTTTATTTAAATGTTTTGAAACTTATAATATTATAAATGGATTATA
>JAQVTJ010000020.1 GCA_028700095.1 Methanobacterium sp.
ATATAAAATTGTTGATTTAACCAAGCTTTCAAATGAAATTGGGGTTATTATTGGAAGTTCTGATAAAAATCATATAATTATTGAGGGTCATCTTGCCCATATATTTTCAAGTGACATTGTGGATATTGTTATAGTTCTTAGAACAAGACCAAATATTTTAAAAGAACGTCTTAGTAAACGAGAATGGTCTGATTCTAAGGTTTATGAAAATCTTGAGGCGGAAGCTCTTGATATATGTACATATGAAGCTGTGGAAATACATGGAAAAAAAGTAAATGAAGTAAATACCAGTGATATGGATGTGGAAGAAGTTGCAAATATTGTAATTGAAATAATAAATTCTAAAAAACATTTTCCACCAGGCAATATAAACTTTCTAGAAGAACTATATGGGGTATAAAAAAGTAATAATAATATTTCTTGTTAGAGAAAAATATACAGTTTATAATATAATCCAATATTTTATGGATCAATCTTTGCTTGTTGTGGGAACATCAACTATGATTATGATAGCAAAGCTTTTTAAATGTTAACGTAAATAAATGACAATATTATTCTTAAGTACAGTTCTTAGAATTTTAGGGATCTACTCCTTTAGGATTCAAAACCCATATGAGCTTAACATTTTAAGATTAATAGTTCTATATTCTGATATTTGCAGTTTACCCAGAGGTTAAACTTTGAAAAGGGGAAGAAGACCGAAATGGATGTTAAAGATAGCTGAAGAGAGAATTGACATTCTTTTTAAAAAGGCAGATTATGAATTAACAAAACACCCAGAAAGATCCCATCGTTATGTTGAAATGGCTCGAAATATTGCAAAAAAATACAACATTAAGATGTCCTCTAAATGGAGCAAAAGATTCTGCCATAACTGCTACAACTTTATGAAACCCAGTATAAACTGCCAGATAAGATTATCCAATTCAAGTGTGGCTATTAAATGTCTTGAATGCGGTAATATAAATAAAATTCCATATATAAAGGAAAAAAAAGAGAGAAGGAGGAGGAAAATTGAATATAATAACACCTCCAAAAAAGGAATTAATGAACAGATCATTATCAACAATCACCATAAACATAGGAAAATCAAAAATAAATAATAATGTTATAGAAGAGATAAAAAGACAACTAAAGGAAAATGAAGTTATAAAGCTCAGATTTTCAAAAGGTATATCTGAAGAGAAACAAAACTATATTACCGAGATCATTGAAAAGTCTAATTCTAAACTTATTGATTTTAGAGGTAACGTTGCTGTAATATTCAAACAAAAGAGGTAAATAGGAGGATAAATATGACTACAATTTACGATGTGCCAGCAGATTCGCTCATCAGCGAAGTTGCAAAAGAATTAAATGTAAACAAAAAAATAACACACCCTGAATAGGCAACATTTGTGAAAACAGGTGTTCATAAAGAGAGAAGACCAGACAATCCTGATTGGTGGTATGTACGATGTGCATCCATATTAAGAAAGGTTTATATGGATGGTCCTGTAGGTATAAACAGTCTTAAAACCTACTACGGTGGTAAAAAAGACAGAGGTACAGCACCTGAAAAATTCCAGAAAGGTAGTGGTGCAGTTATAAGAGGAGCATTACACCAGCTTGAGGACGCAGGATATGTTCGTAAAGTAGGTGAAGGAAGACTTATAACTCCTGAAGGAAAATCATTCCTTGATAAAACATCCCACAAATTAAAAATAGATATTCCTGAACTTTCCAAATATTAACGGAGGTCTTTGATGACTGACATCGATGAAATAAGGCGTAAAAGAATGCAACAACTTCAACAAAAGCAAGCTTATTCGCAATCTTCACAAGCCACCGAACAAGAACAGATGCGCAGGGAGATGGACGCCCAAAAAAGACAGGCAATGATGCAATTACTTACACCTGAAGCCAGGGCCAGACTTGCAAACATTCGTCTCACAAAACCGGAATTTGTTGACCAAATAGAAATCCAACTAATCCAACTTGCCCAAACAGGACGTGTGCAATCTCAAATTACTGATGATCAGCTCAAAGAACTTCTTAGAAAACTCATAGGGCAGAAAAGAGAGATTAATATTAAAAGAAGTTATTAAAAAGATGAGATAAATGAAGGCAGGTGTACTTTACAGTGGGGGAAAAGACAGTACAATATGTGCAGTTATTCTAAAAAATTTAGGATACCAAGTTGAATTGGTAACTATTAATTTTGGATATTATCCCTCATGGAGAGCAGCAGTAGAATCTTCATCAAAACTCGGGTTTAAACACAGAATTCTGAAAGGAGATTCTGGCATACTTGAAGATGCTGTGCAAACCATAATAAATGATGGATTTCCTAATAATGGAATAAATAAAGTACATAAATACGCACTTGAACTTATGGCTAAGAATTATTCAATTGTTTCTGATGGAACAAGAAGGGATGATAAAGTTCCGAAACTTAATTTAGACCAAATTAGAAGCTTTGAAGACAGAAATAATGTTGAATACATTAATATTGGCGGAATGGGCCATAAAACCATAAAACATCTTTCAAATACTCTTTTCCATGTGAAAAAGGAATTAACAAGCATGGAAAATAATTCTGACTATGAGATAGAGATAAGATTTCTTATTTCAAAACTTAAAGGTGAAGAGCTAGCCTTTAAAATATTCCCAGAACATTTACAATCAAGAGTAATAGGATGGAGAGAAAATGAGTAGAAATAAACCATGTGCAAAGAAATTAAGACTTTCAAAAGCCACCAAACAAAACAGACGCGTACCTCTATGGGTAATGCTTAAAACATCAAGAAAAGTCCGGACTCATCCGAAGATGAGACAATGGAGAAGAAGTAAAGTCAAAGCATAGGTGATTTAAATGGAAAGAGTTTATATTATCCCATTAAGGGATGTTAAAAGAGTACCGAGGACCATAAGGTCTCCTAAGGCAATTAGATTGGTAAGAGAATTCCTAAAAAAACACATGAAATCTGATGATATCAAAATAGACACCTCTGTTAATGAGAAAATATGGGAAAGAGGAATTCAAAAGGTACCACCAAAGATCAAAGTGAAAGCAATAAAGGAAGAGGATGGTTCTGTATCAGTCACCTTAGTAGAATAGGTGAGTTTAATGATTAGAAGGATTAATATTGGTGGAAGCCCAAACCTTGGCGTTTCAATATCAGCCACAGAAAAAATTGCCATTACTCCTACAAATATATTAAATGGAATTGTTGATATGATAACTGAATGTTTAGATGTTACAGTTATCAAAACCCCTATCAGTGGAAGTAATTTGACTGGGGCATTAACATGTGGAAATTCAAATGGTATAGTTGTTTCAAGATATGCCTTTGACAATGAATTAGAAAAAATCAGAGAAGCAGGAATAGAAGTAGAAAGAATACCAGACAAACTCACTGCAGTAGGAAATATTATCCTTGCAAATGACTTTGGAGCATTAGTACATCCACTTATATCTGATAAGGCCATTGAAACAATATCTCATGTTTTAGATGTTGAAGTTCAAAGAGGAAGTATAGCAAATTTTAAAATAACAGGATCAGTTGCAACAGCAACCAACAAAGGAGTTTTAATACATCCTGCTGCTAGTGAGGATGAAATTGAATCTATTGAAAAATTGTTCAAAACTCCTGTAGATGTGGGAACCGTTAATAATGGAACACAACTTGTGGGTGCTTGTGCAGTCGCCAACTCCAAGGGAGTTATGGTTGGACTGAGTACAACAGGTCCTGAACTTGCAAGAATAGAGGAAGCATTTGGTTTTCTTGAGGGATATTTATGAAGACAAAGATATATAGAGTTCAGGGAAAATTTATAATGGGCCAAGGCCTTAAACACTTCACAAAAGAGTTAAAAGCTATAAGTGAAGAGGACATACGTGAAAAAATATATTCTGAGTTTGGTAGCAAACATAGGATAGGCAGAAGCAAGATATTCATTGAAGATATCCAACAGATATCACTTGAAGAATCTACAGATCCAATCATCAAAGCATTATCCAATGGGTGATTTTGATGGAAGACAAACAAAGACTTGAAGCTTTGATGAATGAACTAAACACATATCAAGGACAGGCAGAAGTACTACAACAACAAATCGAAACTTTAAATGCAACAATTACCGAACTCCAAATTGCTATGGACACATTAAAAACTGTTAAAGGACAAGAAAATAAAGAAACATTAGTACCTATAGGTGCAGGATCATTCCTTATAACAGAATTAAAAAATACTGATGAAGTAATAATAGGTCTTGGAGCAGGAGTAGCTGTTAAAAAAACAGTTGATGATGCTAAAGCCACTATAGCTGAACAAAAAAAAGAACTTGAAGAGCTAAAAGACAAAATGGCATCAGACCTTCATAAAATTACACAGTATATAATGCAAAGAAGTCCTGAAGCAGAAGAGCTAATGCAAAAAGTTGAAGGACAAATCTAAATTAGATTATATCCTTTTACTTTGTTTAATAAATAAAATTTAAGGGGAGAAAGCTCTTTGTTTGAATCACTTAAAAAGAAGTTTACAGGTACAATTGGAAAGATATCTGATAAAATAATAACAGAAGAAGATATAAAAGTTGCAACAAATAAAACAGATGTTGCTAAATCTGAAAGATCTGAATCTTTTATATCCAATGAGAAATCTGATACCAAACTTGTTGATGACAAATTAGCTGAAACAGAACCAAAAATTGAAGAGGAAAAGAATTCAGGAATAATGAGCTTTCTTCGCGGAAAATCTAATGAATCTGGAGAAATTAAATACCCGAAGACAATTGAAGAAGAATCTTCAGAATTGGAAACTCTAATTTCTGATAAAACTGAAGTTATAAAACCAGAAACATCTGAATCAGATGATAAATCAGGTATATTCTCTTTTGTTAAGAATAAAGCAATATCTGCTAAGGATATAGATGATATTTTGTTTGAACTTGAATTAGCCCTATTAGAAGGCGATGTGGCAATGGATGTTGCTGAAGAAATAATTAATTCTGTTAAACAAGATTTAATTGGACGTAAGATAAGGCGCAGAAGTGATGTTACAGATTTCACAAGAGAAGCTCTAAAAAAGGCAATATCAAATATTTTAGACATTGAAAGTAAGGATGTGATTTCACTTGCAGAAAATGCTAAAAAATCAGGTGAACCATTAAAGATAATGTTTGTAGGTATAAATGGTACTGGAAAAACCACAACTATTGCCAAAATATCAACATATTTCATGAAAATGGGATATACTCCGGTTATTGCGGCTTCAGATACTTTCAGGGCAGGGGCAATTGAACAGTTAACATATCATGCAGATAAATTAAATGTTAAAATAATTAAACATAAAAAAGGAGCAGATCCTGCTGCTGTGGCATTTGATGCAGTTGAACATGCAAAGGCCAAAGACAAAGAATTGGTTTTAGTTGATACTGCAGGTCGAATGCAAACAAATATTAATTTAATGGATGAAATGAAGAAAATTAAACGTGTTATTCGTCCTGATCTAATTATATATGTTGGAGATGCATTAACAGGAAATGATTCAGTTGAACAAGCCCAGAAGTTCAATGATTCTGTTGGAATTGATGGTATAATCCTAACAAAAGCTGATGCTGATGTTAAAGGTGGTGCAGCTCTATCTATTGGATATGTTATACAAAAACCAATATTATTTTTAGGAGTAGGACAATCATATTCTGATTTAATAGAGTTTAAACCTGAATGGATGGTTGAACAAATTATTGGATAAGAATTTAAACTTCATTTTTTTGAAATATAAGATCTAACCCTATTTATTCTATAAATATACATAAAAAAAAATATAATAATAAAATATTTTTAATTAATTCTCTCTTCTACTTGTTTTTGGTTTAATTTAAGTATTAGATAATCTCCCAGGGCATCGATGTCTTCATCAGATATTATAATATGCTTTTTATTTAGAGTGCCACCTGTGGTTACAACAATATTATGTATAAGACATCCCTTTGGATCTATCATCATATCTGTAATCTTACCAACATCCATCCCATTTTTGCTTAGAACTGTTTTTCCAATGAAATCCTTATATCTTATTGCATTACCAAGGAAATCATCAATCTTATCAACTTTAACTTGTTTTTTTAATCCTGTTTTATCAATTTTTAATTGTAGATAATCTCCAACTTCTGCTATGTTATCCTCTACTATTACCAAATATTTTTTGCTCAAGGCAGAACCAATTGATACAAATATCTTTTCTACTAGACATTTTTTAAAGACAACAGCAATTTCAGCTACTTTACCTATTTCATTTGCTTCTTTATCCAATACTTTCATTCCAATAAACTCGTTGGCTTTCATATTTTGTTTCTCCTGAGAAATAATTTTGACACTAGCATGGTTAAATATCTGCTATTAGTTATGTGTTTATGATTATAAATATCATATTTTTTTTATAAAATTCATGTTTATAGTTTTGTTCCACTATAAACAGCAGATCCATAGTACTTCCAAATAACATCAATATATTTAAAACCTAGTTCATTTAACCATTGAAGATGTTGGGTTAATGGTGCTGGAAAATCTTCTGGAGCATGTTGTGGGAGCCATTTTCCTTCCACTTCTTCTTTTGATACATTTTGCAACATGAATTCAACCCATTTTTCCATATAAATTTTATTTAAAATCTTATTTGATCCTAAAACTTTATCAGAATTAAGAAAAACACCTCCTTTGTTTAAAACATCATAAATTCTCCTATAGAAACTCTTTTTTTCTTCATCTGTTTTTATATGATGAAGTGCAAGAGAAGAAATAACCACATCATATTTAGCATTAAAATCAAAATCGGCAAAATCTCCTGTATAATAGTTTATATTTTGATAATTTTCAAGTTTAACTTTTGCCATATCTATCATATTCTCAGCAATATCTATACAATCAATTATTGCCAGGGGAAATTTTTCTTTAACAACTTTAGAAACATTTCCTGTTCCACAGCCCAGATCAAGTACTTTAAATTTATCTGAAACATTATATGGTATTGCAGTAACCATGGAATCTATCATTTCAGAATATAATGGTATTAATTGTTGAATAGTTTTATCAAATTCTTCTGCTTCGTTTTCAAAATGTTTTTTAATGTTTTCCAAATTGCTCGCTCCTATTAAAATTTTTATTAAATTTATTTATTTTTAATATAACAGTTATTATAACAGTCTAGCCTAAGCATATATTTAAGTGTAAAAAAAAATTAAATTAAGAAAAACATTTTAAAATATACCAAAAGCATAGGATTAAAATATAAATTAAATTATTTAAAATTTTTGAGGTTAATTAAATGCTTGGAGAAAACAAACTAAAAAAATTATTTCCAGATTTCAAAGAACTTGTACAACCTTCAGGAATTGATTTAAGGATTGATGAAGTGTTCATACAAATTGGACCTGGATCATTAATTGAAAATAAGAAAAACCTACCTGAACTTGAAAAGTTAGAAGGCCCTCTTTATATATTTAAACCCAAAACAGCATATCTTATAACAGTAGATAGGAAAATTAAGATACCTAAAGGTTGTTCAATGCTTTATCTTCCACGTTCTACATTGTTAAGATCTTTTATATCTGTTCATACAGCTGTAGGTGACCCTGGATTTTATGGAACATTACAATTTATGGTATATAATTATGGTGAATTTGATTATACTATTAAAAAAGGTGAAAGAATAGCACAGGGTGTTGTGTTTGATGTTACAGGTTCTGGGGAATATAATGGAAGTTACCAAGAAGATGAATAAATTAAAACATCTTCTAATTACCCCTAATAAACCCGATAATAATTGTAAATGAAATATAATTCCAATATAAAAATTAAATTTAGGATAATCTATGATTAACTAATTTTTCGAGACGTTTTATTGCATAATATTTATCTTTTTTTTCTATTTTAGCTTGTTCTAAAGCAGTTTTTAATGTTTCTATTGAATGGTCATAAACGTCACGATCAACAGGATAGGGATATCCGTCCTTTCCACCATGTGTAAAACTATATTTAACAGGATCCTCCCAGCTTGGTGTTGAGCCATAAACAAGATCTGATATTAAAGCAAGTGCCCTTATTTTCTTAGGACCTATTCCTTTAAGTGAAATTAATTCCTCATAATTTGATGGTTGGATTTCCCATGCATGTTTCAAAATTTCAAATTCACGATCTGAAATGTCTTGATCCAATATTGGATGGTGACTAGGCATTTTAAATTCTTTGAAGTAGTTATCAAGTTTAACTTGGGACTTTGATATTAGAGATGTTTTATCCTTAAAATATTTCTTTAAATGTTCTGGATTGTCACATATAATGTCTACACTAATATTTTGTGCTTCAGTACTATCTAACGATGTCATATCAAGTGTTTGTGGGGTTTGAACATTACAACATATTCCTATATGAGGTTCTTCCAGGTAATTATTTGCTGATTCACCAAGCCAATGATATCTTCTAGCATAACCTGTTTTTTGGTTCATTCCCTGTTGAACAACAGCCCAATTTCCATCTTCTGTTAATAAAAATGAATGATGATAAAGTTGATAACCATCTTGTATACATGAATTATCAATCTTGGCAGTTATTTTACTTGAATGAATTAGATTGTCAATTTTTTTGGTGGGAAGAGAAAATATTTCAGCTGCAGCTTCAATATCTACAGGGGGTTTTCTTGATGCAAGTCCTTTTCCTCCTGCAACTATCATTCCATGTTTTTCTGGTTTAACTGCCATTTTCAATGCACCACATGTAGTTGTTGTGGTTCCTGAGGAATGCCAATCAAAACCCAATACACAAGAAAAAGCTTGGAACCAATGAGGATTACTTATACGTCTTAAAAATTCATCTGAACCATATTCATAGAGTATAACATCCAAAACACCTTCTGATAATTTTACCATTCTATTAAATAGCCATTTAGGTGCTTTACCTCCATGAAGAGGTAAATTAACAACTTTTCTTTTTGATTGCATAAATTTTAACCTTTATTAAATACTTATTTATTTGAGTAAAAATTTTTTTTTATAATTATTTATAAATTCTAGATATATTATTTTTAATTATGGAATAAATATTAAAACAATTAAATATTAATTTAATACCAGACAAATATTTATTAATAACTTTGAAATAAATTTAAAGGAGTAAAAAAATGCCTATAAACCAAACAGAAACAAATCTTCATGCAATAACAGTTACAATAGCCTATCTTGAAAAACAAGAAGGTTCTGATGAAAAAATATTACAAAAATTAAAAGAAGAACGTACAAACCTTTTAAAAAAACTTAGGGTGTTGGAATAAATATAATTTTAAAAAAATATATTTTTTTAATAAAACAGTTAGTTTCTATTATAAAATAGAATAATAGCAATAAAAATTAATGTTTTATTTTTTTTAAGATATTTCAAGCATTTTATTTATTGCTATTTTTGCTTTTAAAGCCACATCTTCCGGGACTTTGACAACAAATTCTTGGTTAATAATAGAATTTTTCACTTTTTCAAGTGTATGTAACTTCATATTTTTACATATTGCTTCATTAAGTGCAGGAATTATGGTTTTATCTGGATTTTCCCTTCTAAGTCTAGTAACAAGATCAACTTCTGTTGCTATTATGAAAGTGTTTTTAGAAGACTCTGCAACATGCTTAATCATACCACCTGTACTTTGAACATAATCTGCATATTCTTGAACCTCAGGATCGCACTCAGGATGGACAAGTATGTCTGCATCAGGATATTTTTCCCTTAAGAAATACAGATCTCCTAGGTTAAACATTTTATGCACATAACAATGTCCATGTTCAGGTGCAGGTATTATTTCTTTATCTTTTATTTGATGAGAAACAAACCATGCAAGATTCATATCCGGACCAAACAATATCCTTTTTTCATCCAGACTTTTTACTATTTTTACAGCATTTGCAGATGTACAAAGTATATCTGCTTCAGCTTTTGCTTCAGCAAGTGTATTTACATATAAAACCACAGCTGCATCAGGATATCTATTCTTATATATTTTAAGCTCATCTGCTGTTAGCATATGTGCCATAGGACATTCTGATTCTTTATCTGGTAATACAATACGTTTATTTGGATTTAAAATAGCTGCAGTTTCTGCCATGAAATCTACTCCGCAGAATATAACTAGATCTGCGTCAACGATCTGGGAGGCTTTTATACAGAGTTCAAGTGAATCTCCAATAAAATCTGCAATTTCTTGTATATCTCCAGTTTGATAATTATGTGCCAGTATTATAGCATTTTTATCTTTTTTGAGTGCTATGATCTCTTTCTGAAGTTTATTTAACATATTTTATCATCCTTTATAATAACTAATTTTTATAATTTGGGTCATCAAAAAAATTATAGCTATGTGTTACATATTATATTTATATGTTTTTTTGTTCACAGCTTATAAATTGATTTATTTTATGCTTATTATTTTCAACTTTTTATATAATATAAAAAATTCAATTATTATCCTATATCTAGATTAGTTTTTGAACTTTATGATTCCATGCAATAATATAAGATTTATCTTTGATTATATCCAATGTAAATATTAAACATTATATCTCTGCACAGGTAAGTGCACCTTTACAGTAGCAACTTCTTTCTTCTGATATTTTCGATATAGTGGTATCCATGAGCTTTACAAGTTCATGCTTTTTCCTATCCATTATTTCAAAAACTTCGTCTATTGTTAGATTATTGGGAGATATTGAAGCTGCATAGTTAGATACTGTACATATACTTGCATAGCACATTTCTAGTTCACGTGCCAGTACTGCTTCGGGTATTCCCGTCATACCCACAATTGTACCGCCTAACATATGGAACATGTGAATCTCTGCAGGTGTTTCAAATCTCGGCCCTTCTGTACATACATAAACACCACCATCAATAACATCACCAGAAGATTTTATTATTCTTCTAAGTTCGTTACAATATGGTTCTGTAACATCTATATGTACTGTTTTGTCATCATAAAATGACCCATTTCTTAATTTTGTAAAATCTATAAAGTCGTGTGGAATAATAAAATCTCCAGGAGTCACTGATCTTTCAAGTGATCCTACAGCATTGGTAGCTAATATTCTTTCTACTCCTAATTTTTTCATTGCATATATATTTGCACGGTAATTAATCATATGGGGAGGATATGAATGTTCTTTGGCATGTCTAGGCATGAAAACAATATTTTTATCATGAAGTTTAAATAGGGAAATTTCAGGAGAATTCCCATAGGGTGTTTTTAAAACACGTTTCTCTATTTCATTACCTAGAGTTACAATTTCGTAAACTCCAGTACCACCTATAATTCCTATCATATTTTCTATTCCTATAAATTTTATAGAATATTTATTTATTAAATATATTATCCCTTTGCAACACCAATAGGTATCATTTTACCTATTAATAAAGAAATTCCTGCTTCATGACAGGTCTTAACAACGTCATCAACATTTTTATAGGCTCCAGGCGCTTCTTCCGCAACAACCGGCATTGAATTAGCTTTTATAGTGATTCCTTGCGCTTCAAGCATCTTTTTAACTTCTTCACCATTATATTCCCGTTTGGCTCCGGCTCTGCTCATTTTACGCCCAGCACCATGTGCGGTGGAACCGAATGTTTCATTCATTGCATTTTCTGTTCCATGCAGTATATACGATGCAGTACCCATTGTACCGGGTATCATAACAGGTTGTCCTATTGTCCTATATTCTTTGGGTATTTCTTTTTGTCCAGGTCCAAATGATCTTGTTGCCCCTTTTCTATGTACATATACATCGGTTTTTTTGCCTTTGATATTATGTGTTTCTAATTTTGCAATATTATGTGCTACATCATAGACAATACCCATATTCATATCATCAGCATCTCTTTTGAATACTTCTTCAAATGATTCTCTTACCCAATGTACAATCATTTGCCTGTTTGTCCATGCATAGTTAGCAGCACATGCCATGGCTTTGAAGTAATCCTGGGCTTCATTTGTATCTACAGGTGCACATGCTAACTGTCTGTCTGGTAGATTAATATTATATGCTTTATATGCTTTATCCATAATTCTTAGATAATCTGCACATACCTGGTGACCACAACCTCTTGAACCTGAATGTATCATGATGGTGATTTGTCCTTCTTCAATTCCAAAGGTTTCAGCTGCTTTTTTATCATATATTTCATCCATTTTCTGGATTTCTAGGAAATGATTACCTGATCCAAGTGATCCTAATTGGGGTATTCCTCTTTTTTTGGCTTTATCACTAACTTTACTAGAATCTGCTGCATCCATCTTTCCATTTTCTTCAAGATATTTTAGATCAGATTCCCATCCATAACCATTTTCAACAGCCCAATTTGCACCATTGTCAAGTACATCATTAATTTCTCCTTCTTTAAGCCTTAATTTACCTTTACTTCCTACTCCTGATGGGATATTTTTGAAAAGTGTATTAATAAGTTCGTTTATTCTTGGTTTAACATCTTCTTCGGTTAGGTTGGTTCTTAATAATCTAACTCCACAGTTAATATCAAATCCAACACCACCAGGACTTATAACTCCGTTTTTAGCATTGAAAGCTCCAACACCCCCAATACTAAATCCATATCCAAAGTGGATATCAGGAAGACCTATTGAAAATTTTTGAATACCTGGAAGACATGCTACATTAGCTACTTGGTCAATGGCGCCTTTTTCAACACTTTTAATGGCATTATCATTTAAATATATTTTTCCAGGAACTCTCATTCCTTTTTTGTATTCTGTTGGAATCTCCCATACACATTCTCTTATTTTTTTCAATTCTTCCATAACCATAAACAATCCTCCAAAATAAATTATTAATTTTTATAAATCCCTATTTTTAAAAACAATGTTTTGTTCTTATAAATCTAATTTAATATCTAACTATTCCTAAATCCTGTTTTTATACTTTTTATATTCTATTAAAATAATTTAAAGATAGTTAACTAATATAATTATTTGATAAGTTATTTTCTATACATAATATAATTCTATAGTTGACTAATATAATTTTATTCCCTTAATTATTTTATTATCTGTAAATTAGAATGATATTTTTTTTAGGTAATAATAATTGGTATTATTATTTTTTAATAATTCCAAATTCTATATGTTTTGAAAGAATTTCATCAGCTATTGCATCTATTTTTTTATAATCTTCTTCCTTTGGAAATCCTTTAATATTTAATGGGGAAATCATTTCTATTTTTAGATTACTTATCATGTTAATGATAAAATCAACCATTTTTCCACCCCATCCATAGGAACCCATTATAGAAATTAATTTTAATTTAGGTTTAAGGGCATTTGTAAGATATGTTGCATGAACAACACTAGGATGTGGGCCGATTAAAACTGTTGGTGAAGCAATAACCATGGTTGTGGCATCTACAAGATCTAAAGCTAATTGACCACTTCTGTATGGGTTAAATTTAATGGTTTAACTATTATTTTTCGATCAATTAAGGATTCCACTAAATAATCAACCATATGTTTAGTGCTTCCATGCATGGATATATAAGGTATAATAACTTCATTTTTGGTTTTGTTAGATGTCCAATCAGTATATGCATTAATTATAAATTCTGGATTTTTATATAATGGCCCGTGACTTGGGGCTATAATATTAATGTCCATGTTCTTTATTTTTTCAAGATTTTTTTTAATAATTATTCTGAAAGGCATCATTATTTCAGCATAATATTTTTTAGCGAATATGTAAATATCTTCATTTGCAAACAACTCACTTGTTGCTAGATGTGAACCAAAAAAACACATGAAAAAAGTATTTTATTTTCATTTAGATAGGTAACCATTGTATCTGGCCAATGAACCCAGGGAGTAATAATAAATTCAAGTGTTTTACCACCTAAATCTAATATATCTCCATCTTCCACAACCTTGAATTTTGCTTTGTTAAGTGGAAGAAATTCACATAAAAATTCTTTACATTTAGCATTTGTTACAATAATAGCATTACTATATTTTTCAAGTATTATGGGTATGGTTCCTGAATGATCTTGTTCAGCATGGTTAACAATAATATAATCTATATCTACATCTAATTTTTTAAGATTATCCAATAATTGCCGGGTTTTATCTGGATCAACAGTGTCTATTAATGCTGTTTTATTTTCACCTTTTATAATAAAGGAGTTGTAGCTTGTTCCATTTGGAATATTGATCAATTCATCAAAAATTCTTCTATCCCAATCTATAACACCAACAGAATATACATCTTCATTTATCACATTATAAGTCATTTATAACACCTCTAAACAAAACAAGATTTAATATATAGGTTTAAATTCTTTTTATATCTAATTTTTAAAATTACTGTTCTTTTTTGGCAATTGAAAACACTGGATTTTTAGTATTAATTTTTATGTCTAAAATATTATTATATATTTCAAACCATAAAAAAGTTCTGTTACTAATTTTAAACCCTGTAAAACCAAATTCCATCCCATTAATTGGAATGTTAATTAAGTTAATTCATTCTTTAATTTAAATTATATGGATAAAAATAAGTGCTGTTATTACCATATTTTATAGTAGGTAATAATTTAAATGTTTATACCTGGAGTGTAAAATAATGATTAACAAAGAAGAACTTGTTGATATAATAGAAAATACTAAAATGGAGCGAGTGCCGGAATCAGAAGAGGCATATGAAAAAAGAATATATTTGGATGAAGATATCGTTTTAATTGTGGGTTATAATAAAGAGGAGGATTTAGAAGATATAAACGCGGAAGAAGAAGATGAATAAGAATTAGTATTGAATTTTTATTGGTTCTGGGAACTTAGAAATTCTCAAACATGGGATTTGCTTTTTGAGAATAAGGAAAAAAATTTTAATTTCTGTGCTTCAGCAGTGGGACAATGGAGTGACTATGATAAAGTTGAAGATGTTATTGGGACATTGCAGAAGTAGATGTGTGTAAATGGAGTGATCAAGATAGAATAAAAGATATTTCCGAAAATGTTGCAGAAGAAGTGTTAAGCTGGTTAAAATCCATGAATATGTAAATATGTTTAAATAAATAATTTTGGAGTAAATATATTATTTATACTCCTCAACTAAACTATAATCTGTCACTTCTATTGAATAGCCCTTTTCAAATGCCAAAGTGAGACGTAGTTCAGGGCCTGTTACATTTTCTATCTGACCTGCTACATATTCAAGGAATCTTTTTCCTTTTATTTTATTTACACTTACTTCTTTGAAAGAGGTGTTATTTTTGCTATGTTTACCTGCAATTATACTATTTTCTTTTATTTTTATTCCATAAGTGTCTTCTACATTTAAATTATCTGTATCTTCAAATATAATCTTTAATTCTTCTAAAGAGTTGTATTCTTTTTGTGTAGCTTTAGATTTCCTTTTACTACATTTAAGTGCCTTTTCACCCCTGGCTTTTTCAAGTTCCATCCAGCTATCCTCAATCCATTCTTCCTCTTCGATCCATTCGTCTCCTTCTTCGATCCATTCTTCTCCGCCCATTAGTTCATCCATCATTTCTAATTCAACTCCTTAATTTTGACTTTTATACTTAAATTTTTAGGGTTTATTATTGTTTGCATCGAATTTTTTTTCCAAGAGTTACATGTTTGAAGATCCATCATTCTAATATTTTGATATCCAAGATATGTCTTAATGGTTTTATTTATTATATTTTTTTTTTTTATTCTGGGTAAATAATTTGGTCAATGTTGTTTTTTAAATGTTTTTATTTTCTTATTTTATTATTATTACTTTTTTATAAATTTAACAAATATTTGTACCTCCATTTAAAATAATTCTAAAAAATTCATTCTATTACATCTTATTACATCTTATTCATAATTACTTATATATATTTTGATTTAATTTTCTTACCAACGCCCTTATTAATATTATAAACAGTATTAGTATTACTATAATGGGTTTTAGTTGGATATTCTAAATTTAAAATGTTAAAACTGTAAAAAAAAAATTACCTGTATCATGGAATTTAATTTTGACTATGATCCTAATAAAAAAAGGATTTAAATTATAAATCAAGAATTACTTGTACCTTATAATAATCTTCAAATTTTATATTCATCATATGATAGGTAACAGCCTTCACTTCAGATCTTCGCTCATGTATAGATGGATCAAATTCTTGACCAAAGGCTAAAGCATCAATAATAAACCTTTTTTCATCATTACATTCAGTATTAAGTTTTATATTGAATTTAGAGAAAACTAGATATTCTGTATCATGAAGGAAAAGTAATTCTGAAAGCCAATCATATAATAGTGCACATTCATCTTCAGCTTCTAAATGAATTTTCTTTTCTACCCCTGGTAATATAGTAGAAGTATCTGTTATTACTTCGAACATTGCAATGGAAGCATTTTCAAAAGCTTCATGAAGGCTTTGACCATATGCTATGTATCCAACATCAGCTGTAACATCGAAGAATTCAAATTTTAAATGACCATTTTCACTTGCTTCCAATATATAACCTCGTATACTAGTTTTTAATATAAAATTATTTACTTATTTTTATTTATTAGAACATTTTAACTAATATATTACTAATCAAACGCTCTCTATCTCTTCTTTTAAATAAAGTTATCCTGATCTTTAGTATTAGGAGGAGATTTTATGCAGAGAAATTATGGAAGAAACCAAATACCAGATCTAAGAAAAAAATCCAGAAGCATCTTATATTTAGAGGAATATTTTATAGATCCTACATCATGTTTTATTATATTTGCAATTGCAATTATTTTAATTGGAAGTATAATGTTTGTGGCAGGCACCCCAAACTCTAACATGCCAATTAACATGTAATTATTCATTTTTCTAATATTAAACCCTTTTAAGACATTTTAATATTTCTTCAACATCAAATCTTAAAATAATAATTCTAGAATTACCTTTAACACCTTTACCTGTGAATTTTGTATCAATAAGCCTTAAAAACTCTAATTTATTTAATGTTCTATCAAATGAGGCGTAACTTGTTCCTGTTTTTTCATAGAAATTCTTATAAAGATCACCTGCAATTAAATCATCATTATTAAAATCAATAATAGTTTCTAGAAGAATCTTTTCATTATTAGAAAGGGTTTTAAGGGTACTTTTAAGGTTTGCTGATCCTGTATTTTTAGCAGCTTCAAGCAGGTGCTTTTTTCTATGGTTTTTGATGCATCTGCCTCTGCAAAATTACCACTAGTCCTTAATAAATCTATTCCCATCCTTAAATCCCTTGCAGATGAGGCATATTCTGAGATTTGTTGTAGAATATCCTCAGATATTACATCAGGATAGAAACCTGCTTTTATTCTGTCTTTTAATATGTCAAACATTTCATTTGTTGTGTACGGTTCAAAAACAATTTCTTGAGGTATGAATACTGAAGTAACATTTTTATCAAGCATGTAACGAAATTCAATATCAGATAAAATTGCAAATATACCTGTTCTAACCCCTTTAAATTCTTCATGAGCCCTTAATATATCATAAAATATTTTATTAGCATTTTTACTATGGAAAAGATAGCTCACATCATCAAGTGCAACAACCATTGATTTATTTTCTGTCTGTAAATATTTCATTATATTCCCATAAATCCGTGAAAACGGAACACCTGTTTCAGGAGGCATATGTCTAAATATCTTATTATATATTTGAGAAAAAATATTGAAACGTGTTGTATGCAATTGGCAGTTTACATAAACACATACAACTCTGTCAGAAGTTCTTTCCACAATGTTAAAGATCTTATTTATTGCAGTTGTTTTTCCAGTAGCTGGAGAACCTAAAATAACTGTATTAATGGGACGTCCTCCCCTAATAGCAGGTCTTAAACATATAGCCAGAGCTTCCATCTGTGATTCTCTGTGAAGATAATTTTCAGGAACATAGTCTGGATTAAAAGATTCTATATTCTTAAATATTGTTTCATCAAAGAGCAGTATATCATCGATACTCATATTTTATTATTTGTTGACTTTGATTATAAAAATATTGGTTAAAAACTAGAAAATATTTACATTATATTTTATTTTTGGAAATAATGTAGAAAATAATCTATATTAATATCTCTAACACCTTTAATCTTGTCTCCCTGTGATAAATTGAAAATCATTACATTTTCATTTTTTGCAATCCATTCAACAAGTTTTTTTGCATATTCAAGTTTTTTTTCCTTTATATTATCAGCAAAACCTTCACTTCCCATAATATCGGGTCTGGAGTAACGTGTTATTACCTTCCCAAAGTCCATACCTGCCATCACTATATTTTTTGCACCAAGTTCTACTGCAATGAAAAGACATCTATCTCCATCTGTAAATCCTCCGAAATCATATATATTATTAAGTGGAATACTTTGTGTGGTTCCTAAAACATTATCAAGTAGAGTAACATATTTTTGGATATTTTCTATATTGTTACCATGCGCATGTACAATTATCTTCGATCCTCTTCTATTTGATTCTATTATATCTTCTATTTTACCATCAAGATCTGTAACAACCATATCTGGAACCATATCTTCCTCTAAAAGTGCTGTAACAGCACCATCTGCACATATAATGGTGAAATTATCTAATTTTAACTTTTTAAGTTCTTTTAAATTCCTTTTAAGAGAAGGTCCTGCTCCAAAGATAAGTGTATTATGTTTGATTATTAAATCATGAGGAGATAGACTATTTTTATCTTTAAGAATTTTTTTAAGTATTTCAGCTGATTTTTCATCCATCTCTTGGTCAAAACCAAATACTTCTAATATTTCACTATACCATGAAAACCATTCTTCAAGATCCATATATCTGAGTTGTAACATCAGCTATATAAATCCAAACTTAATTAATTATATAATAATATTATTTAAAAAAAATTAATTATTGACTATTTTTTTCTTAATTTATATCTTTAATTTACTAGAATCCATATTTTCTCAAAATACAATAGTCAACTATATTATTATCATTTTTCATATATTATTCATCACCAATTAAACAAAAAAAATTAGATATTATGGTTTGAAAGGGTGATAAAACTTAGATAATAAAGAAATAAATTTAATCGTAGCCATCAAATCGGAGGTTTTTTCAGATGTATGAGACGTTGCTGATGATACCAGGACCCACAAGGGTTTCATCACGAGTTTTAAAAGCCATGTCAAAGAGCATAGTGAATCATAGAAGTGCAGTTTTTGGTGAAATTCTAAAAGACACAAATGAAATGATGTCAGAGGTATTTCAAACTGAAAATCCATCTTACCTAATCACAGGTTCAGGTACTGCTGCAATGGAAGCAGCATTAGGAAATGTGATTGAGAAAAACGATAAAATCCTAAACATAGTTGGGGGAAAATTTGGTGAGAGATTCATGCAAATAACTGAAACTCACCAAGGAATTCCTGTTGAATTAACTGTAGAATGGGGTAATGCTGCAAATCCTGATGATATTCGTTACATTCTTGAAAAGGAAGAAGATATTAAAGCTGTAACAGTGGTTCACAATGAAACTTCTACAGGTGTTTCAAATCCAATAGAAGAAATAGGTAAGGTTGTCAAAGATTTTGATGCACTTTATGTTGTTGACACAGTTTCATCTTTGGGTGGAGATGATGTACAAGTTGATAATTTCGGTATTGATATATGTGTAACAGGCTCACAAAAATGTCTGGCTGCACCTCCAGGAATGGCTGCAATCACATTAAATAATGATGCATGGAATATAATTGATAAAACTAAAGCCAAAACATATTATCTTGATTTGAAGGAATATCGTAAAAGCGGAGGAAAAACAGCTCCAGAAACACCATACACTCCCTCAGTATCATTAATCTATGCCATGAACGAGGCCTTAAATATGATAATGGAAGAAGGTCTTGAAGCAAGGATAAAAAGACATGAACAGGCTGCAAAAGCAACTATTAATGGTGTTAAAGCAATGGACTTAGAGCTTTTTGCACATCCAAATGTTTCTTCAACTACTGTTACTGCAATAAATATCCCTGAAGGAATGACTGATAAAAACCTTAGAGGTACTATGCGTAACAAATATAGAATTGAACTTGCTGGTGGTCAAGATCATCTGAAGGGCAATGTTTTCAGAATAGGCCATATGGGAAATATAACACATAGAGAAATAATTTCAACAATCACAGCCCTTGAAATGTCTCTAAAAGAATATGGTTATGAGATAGAATTAGGAACTGGAGTTGCTGCAGTACAGGATACATATATGCCTGGAAATAATACTTTAGAATTCTTTTAACCAATCTTTTTATTTTTTTTCTATTTTTAGAGGTTTTATTTAATCTTTATAAAATTTTTATATTTTTATATGGTTTATTGATGGATTTTTTCATAAGATTTTTATTCTAAAACCTCGGGAAGTGGTATTTCTTCTTTTGTATCCACTAAAACTTCAATTAAATATGGTTTGTTTAATGTTAAAACTTTCTTTACTGTACTATATATTTCTCCTGGGGAATCAAGTCGCAATGCAGGGATGTGGTATGCATCTGAAAGTTTTATAAAATCAGGATTTTCAAGTTCAACTTGATAACTTTCTTTATATTGCATTTCTTGCCATTGTTTTATTATTCTCAGTGAGTTATTGTTTATTATACAAATAATAATAGGCAGATTAAATTCATTGATTGTTGCAAGTTCTTGTGATGTCATCTGGAAATCTCCATCACCAACAACAGTAATTATGCTCTTATTTGGCTTTGCAAATGAAGCTCCAATAGCTCCAGGAATACCATATCCCATTGGTCCAAATCCTCCTGAAAAAAGAAGTGATGATGGAGTTTTAACAGTCATTAAAAGTGTAACCCATGTAGTATGAGTTCCAGCATCATTTACAATAACAGAATCTCCAGCAGCGTCTAATATTTCTTTAATAGCTTTTTGGGGTTTTATGGGAATATTTGTATAGTTGGTGTTTACATAGTGCTTATTTGAAAGTTTGTTAATATTGGAATACCAATTTTCAGATTTATTAATTTTAACATCCATAATCCTATCTAAAAATTCTTTAACATCGCCATGAATTTTAATATCTCCTTTTAAAGTAGTTTCGTCAATGTTAACATGAATTATTTTACAATTTCCAATTCCCATTAATGTACGTTCTGAGAATTTACATCCAAGAGCTATTAGAACATCACAATTTTTTCCAGCATAATTACTTGCCTCTGTACCTCTTAAACCAATCATACCCAATGCAATAGAACTTTCTTCTGATATAACTCCTCTTGCAGGGTATGTTGTAACAACTGGCATTTTATTTTTCACAGCAAATTTTTTTAAAGAATCTGATGCATGTGACCATGTAATACCAGCTCCTGCAAGTATAAGGGGCTTTTGTGAGCTTTTCAATAGTTTAATGGCATTATGGAGTGTTTTAGGATTAATTTTTGTTTTGGGTTCTTCATTTTCATATTTAATGGTTTTTATTATTGATTCATTAACATAACTTTCAAGAACATCTTTTGGAAAATTAAGATGTATCGGACCTTTTTTTGTATATGTTAAAGTTTCAATTGCTTTTTTTAAGG
>JAQVTJ010000021.1 GCA_028700095.1 Methanobacterium sp.
CCCAGTCTTTTAATTAAAATTGCAGCTATTTTCCTGTCTTGTTCTATAGCAATAACTTTTCCTACATTTTTTGCAAGGGGTATGGTCAAAGTACCTATTCCTGCACCAATTTCAAGAACAGTATCATTAATTGAGAGCTCTGCTTTTAGAATAATCTGTGAAAGCACATTTTTATCTATAAGATAATTTTGTCCCTTTCTTTTATCAAGCTTTATACCTTGTTTATTTAATATTTGGAGGGTTTCAGATAACATTAGAATTTTTAACTCCTAAAAAAGGGGGATTATTTATTAAATTATACAATTTTAGTTTTTTTTTAAATAATTTTTAGTGATATATAAAAAAAAATAGTTAGGGATAAAATATATATAAAAAAAAGAGTTATCTTTTTAATAATGGTTTTTTTGGTTTCGGGGGTCTAGTAAAGATAATATATTTCATCTTACCTTTTCTCTCTTCTCCTGCTTCCAGTTCAAGATGGATACGTTTTGCAATGAGTTTAACAGGTTCTGCAAGCATTGTAACACGGTTTTTTATATCTTCAAAACTTGTGAATTTAGCTTGTTTCCTGGCATTTATAATATCCCACATATGTTTTTTACCGATTCCAGGTAGTAATTCTAGCTGGTGTAATCTAGTTGAAATGGGACCTGCATCATTGAAAAATTCTACAAATTTTTCTTCTTTTTCTTTAATTATTTCCTCAATAACATAATCAAGCTCGATTTTAGCGGTTGCTGTAAGTTTATCATACTTTAACCTGCTATTTACACGGGCTATCTCATCTCTTTTACCAGGACCAATATAAACCCTTTCGTGTATATCTAGTTGAACTCTCTCCTTTGGAATGAGCTCTAGGAGAGTAAATTCTTCTGTACCCACAACTTGTGCTATAGGCTTTCTTTTAAATGAAGGTGTACCTTCCTTAACATAACCTAAAGGAAGATAATCAAGGATAATAGCATGATCTTCCATTAAAACCACCCGGATGGTTATTATATATCTAGACCCGTGGGTCCTAAATATTCCAATGTTTTGGAATTATCTTTTTTTTTAGTTTCTGTACTTGTTTACTATTTCTAATATTTGCTCTAATTCTTCTTTTTTATGTGAACCCCTTTCTTTTGCAAATATAAGTCTAAGATCTGCAAGATCTACAGGCATAATATCTGCAATTTTAATTGCCTGTGTTAGTTTTATAATTTCTCCAAGTTCTTTAACAAGATTTTGAGCAGGTTCAATATCGAGCTTTGCAAACTTGGTAACATGATCTACTGCAAGGTTCTGTTCATATGTTGGTTCATATGATTGAGCGCCTTCTTCAAGCATTTCTTTGGCTTCTGCAATTGTGATGGGATCAGTTTCAATAACTTTTTTTCCAATCATTAATATCACTTTTGCATTTTAAGGTGTTCTGGTCTGATTATTAATTTTTTAGATTTATTACCATCATTTATTTCTACAATATAGGCTTGTCCTCTTTTATCTTCAACTTTACCTGTTTTTCCATGGAAACGTGGATGTGGTTGGCCTTTGTGAATACTTGGATCGATTATTATATGAACTAAATCACTTTCATCGAAGGTTTGTATTTTTTTGGTTATAGGGTTTGTTCTCCCTGCTCTTATAGTTTTTTTAAGTTTGTAACGTGTTTTACTTCTTGAACCTTTTGATCTTTTTACCATATTTAAAACCTCCAAAACCCTTCAGGGTCTGTTGTAACAATGAATTTAATCATCTTATAATAAACCAACAAAATTATTTGGTTTTATTACTATCTATAATATTATATAATATTATAATTCATTCTCTAGTCTAAAAATTTAAATTGTTTTTTTTTATATAGTTGTATTATAAAATTCGTTTTAAGACTAACTATGAAATTCAATAGATTTAGATAGTTATTCAAATATATTCTTTTTTTTGTATGTTGAATCTTTAATCTGCAAGTAGATATAAATATATATTTTGATTTTTTTCAACTATATAATATTATCCCTTTCATTGCTTTAAATGTTCACATCAAGAACATCAAGTTTAACACATTTGGCACCTGTTTTAAATATTCCTGCTATACTGGGTTGGCTTCTGTTTTCATCACTGGATATGAGTTCTTTGATATAAAGACCGCCTTCACATTCTATTATAAGTTCTAATAATTTTGGGTTGATCTTTTTATATTTTATTTGTCTGATTTCACGGGTTCGTATTTTATCTGCACGTCTATGTGATACTCTTATGGGTGTGCGTTGGTTTATTATTTTAATGGATTTCAATGAATCTAATAGTGAGTTATCAACTTCATTTTCAAGTTCTACTGTTGCTTTGTAAATTTTATATGTGTCTCTTGAGGATTCTTTAATAATTGCTCGTCTGTTTTTTTCAACAAATTTCATTTCTGAAATTTCAACTTTGCCAGCTGCATGTTTATTAATGGTTTCCTGAAGTTTTTTTAGATTTATATCTCGGAATTTAGGTTCTTTAATTTCAAGGACAAAGGTTCTTCCTTTACCTAACATTTTAACATCAATATCTTCACGGCCAGCTCCATGAAACTTAGCACCTATTCCATTTGCTGCTTTAATTGCATCTTCTGAAATCAGTTCTTCAACTGTTTCAGTATACATTTTCCCTGTGTAATTGCATTTTTCACAACCTTTACTTTTACATTTATTGCATGGCCATTTTGTTTGTGGAATTCCCCTTATAAGCTTTCTATATCTGCTTTCTATGAAAATTGGATTTATTTGTATATCTATTGTATCTGTATGGAAATCTACCATTAAAACAATATTGGGATTGTCAAATTCAACCTCTTTTGATAGTTTTAATGAAATTTCTTTACCAATTTCTCTGTTTATTTCTTTTTTTATATTCTCTACATCAATATCAAATGTTTCATGTATCTTTTCTTCTCTTCTAAGTATTTCAGGATCAACACGACTACCTACTAAGAAATTAGAAAAATGAATTTCTTCATCTTTTAAAACTCCAACTACATTGTTGATCATATTATCTAAATCATTGAAAAGATCATTACAAATATAACATGTATCTGTTTTTGAGATATTTTGTTTGGATTCTTCCAATTGGTTTCTAAGATATTTTCCACGTTCCAGGTTTCCAGGGCCGTCAATGTTTTTGGAGAAATTTCTACCAAGACATCTGTAACATATATTTCCTTGGGTAATTCCAATAATATTAACTAATTTATCTTCTATTGAAAGTTCCATTTTACCATTTCCTTAAATTGATCCTATATTTAACCATTATATCTATTGGATGGTTATAAAATTTATTTTTAGGTTAAATAATAGTTTAATATAATAAAATAAGAGTTAATAATGTGTATAATATATTTTTATATTATAAAAAAATTGATGTTGGGATAATATTTTTATCTCATCATTTGTTTCATCATCTGTCCAAGTGGTCCGCCCATATTTCTTTTCCCAAATCCTTTCATTGCTTTTTTTGTGACATTATAATATTTTAAAAGTTCTTTCACATCTTCATTTCTCATACCTGATCCTCGGGCTATTCTTTTAACACGGGATTTTTTAATAACTTCAGGGTGTTCTAGTTCATGTTCTGTCATGGAGTCCATTAATATCTTATATTTGGCAAGTTTTTCCTCTGTTACTTTAGATGCGTTTTTAGGAAGTTTACCTCCAGCACCAGGAATCATATTCATTACTTGTTGCATTGGTCCCATTTTATTCATCATCTCAAATTGTGAGTACATATCCTTCAATGTGAATTTACCACTGAACATGGCATCAATAGCACCCATATCTCCTTCTATTTCTGCTATTTCCTCTGCACGTTCAATTAATGTTTTTATATCTCCCATTCCAAGTAATCTTGAGATGAATCTATCAGGATCAAATGCTTCAAAGTCTTCAACACGTTCACCTGTTCCAATAAATTTAATTGGTGCTCCTATTTCAGCTACAGCTGAAAGAGCTCCTCCACCTTTAGCAGAACCATCTAATTTGGTTATGATTATTGAACCTATTTTACTTGTTTTATTAAATGCAAGAGCTTGTTCTCTGGCTTGTTGTCCTATAGTTCCATCTATAACCATTATAACTTCATTAGGATTTATGACCTTTGAAAGATTTTCCATTTCATTTAAAAGATCTTTTTCTTCTTTGTGACGTCCTGCAGTATCAATTATTATAATATCATTCTTTTTAGCAGCTTTC
Source organism: Methanobacterium sp. (assembly GCA_028700095.1). GTDB lineage: Archaea > Methanobacteriota > Methanobacteria > Methanobacteriales > Methanobacteriaceae > Methanobacterium_B. The sequence goes on from JAQVTJ010000021.1 coordinate 4,209, forward strand.
AATCCTTTTTTTACCAGGTCTAGTGCATCTGTATTTTCAGGATCTCCATAAATCTGTACATTCATATCTTCAGTTAGTTGTAGTAATTGTTCATATGCTGCAGGTCTCCAAGTATCAGTACTTACTATTGCAGGGTTAAAACCTTTTTTCTTAAAATAACGTGTAAGTTTACCTATGGTGGTGGTTTTACCACTTCCCTGCAGACCCATGAAGAGAATTTTATAGGGTTTTTTATTGATTTCAATTTCTTTGGCTGTTGTTCCTAGAAGATTAACAAGTTCTTGGTAAACTATTTTTATAACATGTTCTTTAGGAGTAACACCTTTTGGAGGTTCTTCATTTAAGGAACGATTTTCAATAGTTTTTGAAAGATTTAAAACCAGTTTAATATTAACATCTGATTGGATAAGGGCACGTTGAATATCTTTTATAACCTCTTTTACTACTTCTTCATCGATTATAGCCATTCCTGCTAGTTTTTTCATTGTTTTGGTCAGATTTTTTCCTAGATTGCCCAACATTTGTTCTCACCAGTTTATTTTTTAAGATAGAAATTATGTTGTATTAATATAATAATATTTAATTTTTAAAATATAATATATTATTATGAGTTTATTTTTGTACTTTTATTTGTAATCAACCTATTTTTATTTTTAAATTTCAGATATTTTTATTTTTTAAATGGAAAGTTTATTTAATAGATAATCTAAAAGGTAGATTTACATATTACTTTTGGTGTTAAATATAAATTCATTAGATATAAAAAGGGTAGTTATTAATATTTATTTATAATAATATTCATGCACCTAGAAATGTTGATTTGATTTAAATCTTTAAAAAAAATTAATGGATTTTAGGGTGGAATTATTTTTATAATATATAAATTTTAAATAAAGATTGATCCGGTGAGAAAATGCTTAAAAAACTTAAGAACAGCTTAATTAAAGCGCCTATAATTAAAAAAAAGGAATATAACTATTTTGTTCATCCAATTACAGATGGTATCCCTGTGGTAGATCCTTCACTTCTTGAAGAAACTGCTGAGGCCATTGCATTGGTTGGTAATATGGAAGTTGATAAAATAGTTTGTGTGGAAGCAATGGGAATACATATTGCAACTGCACTTTCAATAAAAACAGGAATACCATTTTCAGTTATAAGAAAACGTGTTTATGGGCTGGAAGGAGAAGCTCTTGTTCATCAAACCACAGGTTATAGTAAAGGACAATTATATATAAATGGTTTGGAGAAAGGAGATAAAGTAATTCTTGTGGATGATGTTGTGAGTACTGGTGGAACATTAATAGCAGTTCTAAAAGCATTGGAAAGGATGGGTGTGGATGTTGTGGATGTTATTGCAGTTATAGAAAAGGGCAATGGAAATGATATTGTCAAAAATGCAACTGGAATTAATATTAAAAGCCTTTTAAAAATAAATATAGTGGAAGGAAAGGTTGTAATAGAAGGATGTGCAGATGATTCATTGTGAAATTTTATTTCTATCATTAAATTCTATTTAAAGGACTGATAAACAATATGTCAATTCATCAACTTGAATTAACTTATATTATAAAAAAAATAAAAGAATTAAAAGCTTTTATTGTTGGTTTACAGTTCCCAGAAGGTCTTAAAGTCCATGCTATAAAAGTGGCTAGACAAATTGAATTAAAAACAAATGCAACAGTAATAATATCTGCAGACCCCTGTTATGGGGCTTGTGATGTGGCTGATGTTGATATGAGAGGCTTAGTTGATGTAATTGTCCATTTTGGTCACAGACCTCTTCCAATTGATTATGATGTGCCTGTTATTTTTGTTGATGCAAGTTCTAATATAGATGTGCATGGTTGTATTGAAAATGCAATGAATTTTCTTGAAGAATATAATAAAATAGGTCTTGTTACAACAACACAACACCTACATATTCTAGATGAGGTAGCAGATCTTTTAGAACATAATGGTAAAAAAATCTTAATTAATAAAGGCATAGGCACAACAAGAGGACAGGTTTTGGGCTGTAATTTTTCAGCTATAAAAAATATGGATGCTGACGCATTTCTTTATGTTGGAAGTGGAAATTTCCATGCACTGGGAATTAAACTATTTACACATAAACCTGTGTTTGTTGCAGATCCCTATCTTGGAGAGGCAAGGGAAATAGATAAATTTGCAGATAGAATTTTAAGAATACGTTATGCTAGAATAGCAAAGGCAATGGAAGCAGAAAGATTTGGGATTATTGTTTCATCTAAGAAAGGTCAATCAAGATTAGAACTTGCAAAAAATTTGAAAAATATGTTAAATGAAGAAGGTAAAGAAGGATTTATATTATTTTTAGATGATATATCTCCTAAACTACTTTTACCATTCATGGATTTAGATGCTTTTATAATGACTGCATGTCCTAGAATTGCTATTGATGATTCTAATATATATAAAAAGCCCTTATTAACACCAAAAGAGCTTGAAATATTATTTAAAAGAAGAAAATGGGAAAATTATGAAATAGATGAAATTAAATATACCATATAAAGAATAAACCAACAAAACCTATTATTATATTAATATTATATTTAACAAATTGGAATATTTATATAATTATATAAATATGGAGATAGATAATAACCACAATAACAATTCATAGCTAGAATGAATTATTTTCCATTATGAAAAATGTAAAAATTCAAAGATAAATCTTTTATACACTTATTTTAGTTGAGGTGAATATGATGAAAACCAAATCTGGAGATTTTGTTTTGCCAGGGGATGCTTTAGGAGTAACTGAGGAGTTTATTCCATCAGAATGGACCTATGAAGATGAGGGGAAGATAAGATCCCTTGTGGCAGGAAAAGTATCAGTAGATAATAAAAACAAGAAAATATCCATAATACCAAAAACAAGCTCCCCATCTATTATTAGAAATGGAGTGGTTGTTGTTGGTCAGGTATCTGATGTAAGAGGTCAAAGAGCCCTTATAAAATTAGATAGTATTAAGGATAATAGCAGAGGTCTTGTAACATCTTTTTCAGGAGGAATACATATATCACAGGCCCAAAAAGGTTATGTGGCTAAATTAACTGATGCCTTTAGAATAGGGGATCTTATTGAGGCCAAAGTAACCAAAATAATGGGCATAGACAATGTTGACCTTACAACAGCCGAAGATGAACTTGGTGTTTTAAAGGCTATGTGCACAAAATGCAGACATTACATGAAACAAACAAACAAAAACGAAGTTGAATGTCCAAACTGCGGTAATAAGGAAAGAAGAAATCTTTCTTCAAAATATGAGGGATAAAATGAAGGTATTAAAGGATACAAAGAAGGAACTTGAAATAGAAATAACTGGTGAAAATCATTCATTATGCAATACTTTAAGAAAGACTCTTATGGAGGATGAGGATGTTGAGGCAGCAGCATATGTTATTGAACATCCTATTATTGGAGAGTCAAAATTATATGTTAAGGCTAAAAATCCAAAAAAATCCCTTAAATTAGCTGCAGAAAAAGTTAAATCAAGATGTAATGAATTCAAAGATTTAATAGACTCTTTTGAAGATGAAAAATAGAAATGAAGAAAAAGAAATTCCGGATAATAAAAAATGAAATAAGAATTCTTGGAATTGATGATTCACCATTTCCATCCCATACAAAAGAAGAAATATTATTGGTTGGAACTGTTTTCAGAGGCGGTAGCTGGTTAGATGGTGTTTTAAGTACATATATCCATGGTGATTGTACTGATGCAACACAAAAAATAATTAACATGGTTATAAATTCAAGAAATTTAGGCCAGCTAGGAGTAATAATGCTTGATGGAATTACATTTGGTGGTTTTAACCTAGTTAATATCCGTCAAATATTTGAAGCAACAAGCATACCTGTTATTGTAATAATGCGAAAATTTCCAAATTTTAATGGGATAAAAAAAGCATTGGAAAGATTTGAAGATTTTGAAGACAGATGGACTAATGTTCTTGAAGCTGGAGAAGTTTACAGTGTAAAGAATAATAAATCTATTTATATGCAATATATGGGATTAAAAAGGAAGATGCAGAAGATATAGTTAAACTTTCAACAACTAGAAGTGCAATACCTGAACCCATTAGAGTTGCACATATTATAGCTGCAGGTATAATAACGCAGAATCCAAAGGAAGTGCCTAATACCAGTTATAAGGAAGTGTTCATATTAAAAATCCTCTTTTAACTGTAGATATTGTAATTATCCATAATAAATCAGTTATACTTATAAAACGTAAAAATCCACCATATAAAGGATCATGGGCTTTACCTGGTGGTTTTGTTGAATATGGTGAAACAGTTGAATCAGCTGCAATAAGAGAAACAAAAGAAGAAACAGGTCTTAACATAATATTAGAAGATATAATAGGAATATATTCAGATCCAAAAAGAGATCCTAGAGGACATATTATTTTCATCTGTTTTTTAGGTAAAAAAATCAGTGGAAAACTTATAGCTGACACAGATGCTGTTGATGTTAAATATTTTAGTATAAACAAAATTTCAACTATAAATCTAGCATTTGATCATAAAAAAATACTTGAAGATGCATTTAAATTACTGAATTATATTAAGTGAATTATAATATAAAAAAAAATGCATGAATTAATAACAAAACTTAAACAATATAAAAATTTAATCTATATATTTAAAATAAAATTTGTAGAAATACAAAATAATATAATAACTACTAATAAAAACTTAATTTAATCCCAAAAATAAACTAATATTAAATTTTTATAAGGGAGGATTTAAATGAAATTTTGTCCTAAATGCGGAACAGTCATGTTTCCTAAAGGTGACTTTTTCGAATGTAAAAATTGTGAATACACAACTAAAATAACAAAGGAATCTGTAAAGGAATACGAAATTTCTGAGAAAGTATCAACAAATGAGAGTATAATTGTTACAAGTGATAATATCCAAACACTACCTACAACTATTGTTAGATGTCCTAAATGTGATAATAAAGAAGCATCTTGGTGGCTTATCCAGACTCGTGGTGCAGATGAATCTGAAACAAGATTTTTCAGATGTACAAAATGTTCATGCACATGGCGTGAATATGACTAACCATCAACTCCCATATTAACTAAATTATTAGATATATATAAATTAAGGAGGGATATTAAAGTGTTGGAGGATTTGGATAAGGAAACTGGGAAAAAATCTGAAAAAATAAAAGATAATATTGAAGAAAAAGATAATAATAAATCTTCTAAATCTAAAGAATCATATATTTCAGAAATCATCTCTATTATTAAAAAATCTATTAATATCAATGATTTAGATTCAATAAATAATATAAAAACAGAAGATAAAAAATCTGAAAACTCCACAAATTCTTTTACAGTTTCTTCAAATAATTCTAATAACCCTGATATAAGATCTGAAAATATTAAAAATGATAATTATTATTACCATATTATAGATATTTTAAATGGTTTTGATACTTTTAATTTATTAAAAAATAAAAAAGAAAAAATAACCAAATCAGCATCATTATTTATTGGTGGATTTTTAATTATTTATGGATTTTTCCATATTTCCACATCAGCCACCAAGGTTGCTGATAATGTAATGTTTGGAGAGGGAGCTTCATTATCTGTATTTCTAATATTAGTAGGTATTTTAATAATTGTAGCTGCATATGATAAAAGTATATTGAAAAAAACTTTCCTAAACAAAATACATAATGAACTTGAAGTTGCAGAGGGAAAATTGGAATCAACAGATAATGATACCAAGAAAGTTAAAGATAAAAATGGTAATAAAATAGATAAAGATAATATAAAGTAGAAAATAAAAGTTAAATCAAGGAGGATGCAAATGTTCAAGGCGGTTTTAAGCGATTCAAATGTATTAAAAACAAGTTTCGAAGCCATATCTTCAATTGTAGATGAAGTTCAAATGAAAGCAGACAGCGAAGGGTTAAGGCTCGATGCATTAGACAGATCTCACATCACATTTGTACATTTAGAGCTCAAAGCAGGATTATTTGATATATATTCCTGTGATGAACCATTAAAAATTAATGTAGATACAGAGGAATTAATGAAAGTTCTTAAAAGAGCAAAGAGTGATGATATAGTTGAACTTACAGTTGATGAAGGTAATTTAATACTTACATTTGAGGATGAAGCACGACGTACCTTCAAGATCAGACTTATAGATATTGAATATGAAGCTCCAAGCCCTCCTGATCTAGATTATAAAAGTGTATTTGAAATTCCATTTTCCCTACTTAAAAATTCAATCCAAGATATAGATATAGTTTCTAATAAAATTGTTTTAATGGTTGATGGAGACAAACTTATTGCATCTGCTGAGGGAGAATTTGGTGATGCTAAGATAGAATATCTGCATGGTGAAAAAGTATCTGAAAATGCAAAATCAGTATTCTCACTAGAAAAGATAAAAGAAATGTTAAAAGCTGATAAATTTTCTGATACTGCAATTTTAAGTCTTGGAAATGATATGCCTCTTAATTTAACCATGAAAATGGTTTCAGATGAAGGTGAACTAAGTTTCCTTTTAGCTCCAAGGATAGAAAGTGAGGAATAGGGTTGGATGAATTTTTCCAAAAATTGAGGGAGACACAAAAAAAAGAACGTAGTATTAGTGGTCTATCTCGTGTAGGCGATAATTTCTACGGGGAAGTCTCCAACTACCTCAACAGACTTATGAGGAAGATAGATGATAATCCTTTATCTTTCGAATCTTACCTTTTAAGAGATGCCCAGAGAATTGTGGCAGAAATATGTGAAAGAAGAGAACATAAAATAGCTAACAGTGCAGTTATGAATGTACAAAGGGCTTATCAATTATTTAAAGAATCAAAAAGTAAGGATTCTAAAGATGATAATCAAATAACAATTCCAATAAATTCCACACCTGAAGAAGAAGGTCTTTATTTAGAATTGGTTGATTCATTCACCAAATACCGGGAAAAACTAACAGCCCCATTAATGTCCTATATACAAAAAAATCATGGTAATCATAGCAAAAAATCTACAGATAAAACATTCAAATCACTTAAATCATTAAATATAGATGAAATTTTATCTGATGTACAAACAAAAGCTTTGGCAACTGAAAACATAGATATTATCCCTAGTAAAGATGATTTTGAGAACCAAATATTTGAAAGATTTGGATCTGAACCTTCAAGAAATAAATCTGAAAACAAAATCCAAACTGAAAAGAGTATAAATACGGATTTAAAACAGGATAATAAAAATATTTCACAAACAGAGAATAATAAAGAAATACCAATAATATCAGAGACAAATGATTCATCAGATAATCATAAAGAAACTGCTGGATCCCAAGATAATGATATGAAAACTTTATTGATTCTTGATGAATTTCCATCAATTCTTGGGGTGGATAAGAATATTTATGGACCAGTATCTCCCCAAGATCTTATAACAATACCAGAACCTAATGCTAGGATTCTTGTGAAAAATAAAAAGGGAATATTCATACAAACATATAAATAAACTAGAAATAATAAACAGATTAATATATTATTTGGACTTTTATAAAGAAGTGCAAGATATTAAATAAAAAAAAATATCAGTTTAAATAAGTTTAAAAAAAAATTGCATATTAATAATAAATTTAATTGCACAACTTATTTTTACATTAAGAGGTGATTATAATGAAGATTCCTAAAGAAAGGAGAACTTACTGTCCAAGTTGTAAAAAACACAATATTCACGAAGTATTAGAAGCAAAAAGAAGAAAAGCAAGCGAGCTTAAATGGGGTCAGAGACAGTTTAGAAGGGTTACAAGTGGATATAGAGGTTACCCAAGGCCACTTCCATCAAGGAATAAGCCAATTAAAAAACTTGACCTTAGATATAAATGTAAGGAATGTGGAAAGTCTCACATTAAAAGATCATCATTTAGAGCAGGGAAAGTAGAATTCGTAATGTAGGTGGATTTATATGGCAAATTACAGAAGTAACAAAAGTAATTTTTTAAGGGTTAAATGTGTTGACTGCGGTAACCAGCAGGTAGTTTTTGATCATGCTGCATCTAATGTACAGTGCATAATATGTGGAAAAACCCTAGTTAAACCAAAAGGCGGTAAATCTGAAATAAAAGCTCAGATTGTTGAAGTTTTAGATTAAAATTAATATTTTATCCTATAATTACCATAATTAATATTTAATTATAGGATTTATTTGAATTAAATAAAATTAATAATATATTTTAAATATATTATAGGTGTTCTAATGGTAAGAATGAGAAAAGAATGGCCAGATGAAGGCGATCTTGTAGTGGGAACTATTCATAAGGTTTTGAACTACGGTGCATTCGGAAGCCTTGAAGAATATGATGGTAAAGAAGTTTTTATACATATATCTGAGGTTTCTTCTGGTTGGATTAAAAATATAAGGGGCTATGTCAGAGAAAATCAGAAAATTGTTGCAAGAGTTCTGCGTGTTAACCCCACAAAAGGACATGTTGATGTTTCACTTAAAAGAATAAGAGAAGATCAACGTACAAGAAAAATCCAACAATGGAAGATTGAGCAGAAAGCTGAGAAATTATTAGAATTCTCTGCAAAGAGTCTTGGTAAGGATCTTGATGCTGGTTATGAAGAAGTTGGTTTTGGGATCATGGAAGAATTCGGAGATCTCTACGGTGCATTTGAAATTGCTGCTGAAGAAGGTTCAAAACCACTTATAGATCGTGGTATGGATGAAGAATGGGCTAATGCCATAACAGAGGTAGCTAAAAAGAATATATCTCCTCCTGAAGTTAATATAACAGGATATGTTGATTTAAAATCATATTCTCCTAATGGTGTAGATGTTATTAAAAAAGCACTTGGATCCATAAATAGTGGGGAAATTTCCATCCAATGTGTTGGTGCTCCAAGATATAGATTAATGGTTAAATCATCAGATTATATAACTGCAGAAACCCTCCTTAAAGAAGCAGCAGATAAAGCAATTAAAGTTGTTTTGGAGGAGGGAGGCGAAGGTACCTTCCAACGTGAACTCGAATGAAATTTAAAATGAAGAAATGTAAATCATGTGGAGAATATACTCTTAAAGATAATTGCTCCTGCAAGGGAGAGGTAGGAGTTATCTACCCTCCAAAATACTCTCCTGAAGATAAATACGGTAAATATAGGCGTATCCTTAAAAAACAGCTCTTGAAGAGCAAAAAGGAGTTGGTTAGATGAAGGAAACTTTTATTAAAACCATAGAAAATGTAGATCTTAATGAACGTATATTAATAGAGGCACTTCCAGGCATAGGTCATGTTGGAAAATTGGTTGCAGAGCATATGATCCATGAGTTAAATGCAATAAAATTTGCTGAACTTTACTCACCTGCATTTCCACCACAAGTTTTTGTGGATGAAAATGGTATAATTGAACCTATGAAAAATGAATTTTACTATCTTAAATCTCATGGTGAAGATAAAAAAGATTATATAATACTTGTTGGAAATACACAGGGATTAAGTCCAGAAGGTCAGTATGAGATTTGTAATACAAACATTGACTTTGTTGGAGAGCATGGTGTAAAACAGATATATACACTTGGAGGTCTTGGAACAGGACAACCAGTTGAGAAACCCAAAGTATTTGGAGCTGCTACCACAACAGAACTTGCTGATATGTTAAAAGATCATGATGTTTCTTTAAGAACAGCAGATGGGGGTATTATAGGTGCTTCTGGCATTATTTTAGGTTTAGGAATGTCTAATGATATGATGGGTGTATGTTTAATGGGTGAAACACCTGGTTATTTCATAGATGCAGAAGCATCAAAAGCAGTGCTTACAGTACTACAAAAAATACTTAATATTGAATTGGATGTTGCAAAACTTGAAGAAAGAGCTGAAGAAACTCGTAAAATGATATCCAAAGCTCAACAAATGGAAAAAGAAATGAGTGATCGTATGAATATTATCCAAGGCGAAGAAGATCTTCGTTACATAGGATAAAATCTATTTACATATTTCTTTTTTTTTAACTTTTTTTTAATTTTTATCTAATTTATTAATATCCTTAGACAAATTATTATAATTCTATAAAAATGGAAATATCAAAATATAAAATATTAATATAAATTAAATTTAAAATGAGGGTATGAATATGATTATAAATGCAGATCTACATATACATGGTCGTTATTCTATGGCAACATCTAAAAATATGAGCCCTACTACTATGGCACCTCAAGCAAAGCTTAAAGGATTGGATTTAGTTGCAACAGGCGATGCATTACATCAAAAATGGTTGGCTTTGGTTGAAGAAACCACAGAAGAATCATCAGATGGTATTTTTTCTCTAAAACACAGTTTTAAAGATCAAGAATTATTAGACAATAATGAGTCTCAATTTATTTTAACAACAGAAGTTGAAGATATTAAAAGGGTTCATCATCTTATAATTTTCCCATCAATTGAAACTGTGAAAATTATAAGAACTAAACTGAAGGGTAATATGGATGCTGATGGCAGGCCCAGGATAACAATGGATGGGAAAGAGATAATGGAAATTGTACATGAATATGGTTGTATAATTGGCCCTGCACATGCATTCACACCTTGGACTAGTATTTATAAAACATATGATAGTATTAAAGATTGTTATGGTAAAATGCCAGATTTTCTTGAATTAGGTTTATCAGCAGATTCTGAAATGGCAGATACAATTGAAGAATTACAAAATATTCCTTTTTTAACAAATTCAGATGCACATTCACCATGGCCACACCGTCTTGGAAGAGAGTTTAATGAACTTGAAATTAGTAAATTAACCTTTGAAGGTGTTAAGAATGCTATTTTAAACAAACATATTAAGGCTAATTATGGATTTGATCCAAGACTTGGAAAATATCATCTTACAGCATGTTCAAAATGCTACACACAATATGCAATAGATGATGCATTAAACATGAAGATGAAATGTCCATGTGGAGGTAGAATTAAGAAAGGTGTTGATTATAGGATATATGAACTTTCAAAATGGGAAAAACCACACCATCCTATACATAGACCACCATATATACATATACTTCCACTAGCAGAGATTATAAGTATTACACATGGTAAAGGAGTTACTACAGTTTTTGTGCAGAAAATATGGAAAGAAATGGTAACAAAATTTAACAATGAAATTACAGCACTTATACATGCGCCAATGGAAGATCTAAAAATTATTGATTCTAAAGTTGCAAATGTAATAAATGCATTTAGAAATAATACACTACAAATAAAATCTGGTGGTGGGGGTAAATATGGTGAAATTATACTCCCTGAAAATCCAAACAATACTCTTGACATGATCTTAAAAGCATAATAATATCCTTAAATTATGTATTATAATAAATAATATAGTCAAAATTTAGGCTGGAAACCAATATATAAAAGGAGGGATGTTAAATGGATCTTAAGTCAAGTATATGTTCAAAGATTGAAAGTGCAGATGGTAAAATAGTTGTTACCTCAAGATGCAGATATGTTCGAAGAAAATCAGGTAGTTGTTTTAATCACTGCTAGTGATCTTGTTAATTTTACCAATGAGGTTAATGCTTTGAAAAAACTAGTTGAAAGTGCTCAAACATCCTTAGATATTTAATGGAATATTATTATTTTAATATATTCTTTTGGAAAACTTTTAAAAAAGTATATTAAATGTAAAAATTGAATATTTTATATTAAAAAAAAATGTTAGGAAGTATAACTAATGGATAGTACTACAATAATTTTAGGAGTTATTATAAGCGGTTTTATAGTTGTAAGTCTGTTATTACAGGTTTTAGGAAGAAATCTTCCTCAAAATTAATGAAAATATTAAGTTTTAAAAAAATATTTAATGGACTTTTATTATTTTTTTCTTTTTTTTTAATTTGTTGGTTGAATTAAAAGTTCAAATATATTTTGGTACTATAACTATTTCTTGCTAACCTTTAAATTATTGTTTGAGCTATTATAAAATACAGATTTACCAGGGGATGATAAAATTATTAATAAAGATATGATTGAAATAAGGCCAATAATAATTGGTATAATTACTGTAATAGCATTGTATATTGTGGCTAATGTATTATCCGGATTAAATATATCATTAATTGACCTTATGTTAGCTGGAATAGCTGTTGGTTTTATGATTGGTAAGGATATTAAGGTTGCAGCAATTAACAGCGGAGTGTTTGGTGTTATTGGTGGGATTATTTTAACTATTCTGTTAATAATCGTGTATTATGTTGCAGGATATGGGTCTGTATTAGGTGCTTTGGTAAATACTCTATTAATTTATCTGGTTTTAGGAATAGTTGTTGCAGTTGTTGGAGGAGTTCTTGGAGCTGTAATTAAATTAGAAACCGAAAAAAGTGTATCCTAAAGATAAAAAAAATAGTTAAATAGTAAATATATTATTTTTTTATTTATTTTTTTTTTAGAATTAATTATCAAATATTAATATTTATATATGGGTTTAATAGAAAAAAAATCAGTAATTTTATAAACGGACCCGCCGGGATTTGAACCCGGGACCTTCAGATTAGGAGTCTGATGCCCTGTCCTGACTAGGCTACGGGCCCCTTTGAGGGTAGATATTTTATGGATATGGTTTGTTTTAATATATTTTTTTATAGTATTATATTATGTAAATTGTTTAAAACCAATATTTTTAAAAGAAGTAATATACGGACCCGCCGGGATTTGAACCCGGGACCTTCGGATTAGAAGTCCGACGCCCTATCCAACTAGGCTACGGGCCCATTTAGTTAACTATATATGGGTGAATCTGGCTCATTTTCATTTTGAACGCGTTTTGCTAATTCTTTGAGTCTTTCTTCAATTTCATCTGCTTCTTTTAATAATGGTTGTGCATTCACATCTATATCTAGCATCCTATTTAAAACATTCACTAAACTTGCTGCTGCTCGTGGATCTGGATATTGATTTAAAACCTCTGCAAATAAACATGAGGCAGGAATATTTTTTATTGCTGTTCTTGTTAATAATGCACCTGAAAGTCCATTAATATTTCCAAAGGGCAATATTGGAAGATTATATTCTTCTAAATATTTAAGAGCATCTTTTGAGTTAGCTGCCACAGCAACAGTGTCTGTTTTTTCCATTACTACCATACTGTTAAATGTGATTAATCCTTTACTATTGTTTCTCTCCATCCAATTAACTATTGCATTGGACATGTCATATGAAACATTTGGTGGTATTATAAAATCTGATAGGAACAGTACAATCCCATCTTTACTATATATTCTAAATGGGTGAATTGCAACACCTTTATATAAAACAGCTAACGGAGGAAATTCTTTTGAATCTATATATCCGATTTGTTTCATATTAAGTTCTTCAACAAGTAACCATCCAAGTATATTACCAATAAGACCTAATTCGGGGGATCCTTCTAGAACTATTGCATTTTTAACATCTTCTGATATTATTTTACAACACTCTACACTTGTTTCAACCATATCAACCATTTTGGTACCCTCCAATATATTAAATTTATGTATTGTTTATTCCAAACTTGTTTTACCTGTTTGGGCATCTACATATATCTCTCCAATTTGGTTATTATTTTTGTCAAAGATTGGTACATAATATAATTGTTTTCCATCCACAGTTACGAGCTTTGGAGTACCTGTTATAGTATTGGTTTGCAAATTATGATCTTGAGCTATTGTCTGAGCTTCTGTTGGTGAAACTTTCACATTAACACCACTCCCACTTTGTCCAGAGCCTGTTGATGAGGATCCTGGTTGTGCTTCTGATAAGGCATCTGATCCTTGATCTGTTGCTATGGGATGTTGAGAGATGCTTGTTTGCCACAGTCCTGGGGTTTTACTTGTAATTTGATAACTCGCAGCTGTAACACCTATTAAAAGCACAATTACAATTGATATTAATATTTTTTTGTCAATCATTGGCTCAACTCTATTGTAAATTATGTAGTTTAATAATATTTTTAATATCTTATAAGCTTATATTTTTAGATATTATATATATTATCATTTCTGAATTTATAATTATGCCTTTTTTTATTATAAAATAAAATAGAATAGCAGATTAGTAATATAATTTGCATAATTCTTACTAATTTAACACCCTATATTATTTCTTAAGTTCAATAAGGAACTCATAGATTAGTTTCTCATTATATATATATTTTGCACTTTATCTTTCAAAGAAAAGGTTATAATATATATATAATCAAGAGAAATATTGATGTTCAAAAGATTATATAAAAACATGAGGTGATACATTTGAGCGAAAAAATAGTTATATCGCCAACGTCACGACAAGAAGGACATGCAGAATTAGTCATGGATGTCGATGATGAAGGAATCGTAACTAAGGGGAGATACTTTAGTATTACTCCTGTTAGAGGTCTTGAGAAATTAGTAACTGGCAAAGTTCCAGAAACAGCACCTGTAATGGTACAGAGAATCTGTGGTGTTTGCCCTATACCTCATACTCTAGCATCAGTAGAAGCTATAGACGACTCTTTAGGTATTGAAATACCAAAAGCAGCTAGACAGTTGAGAGAATTAACACTAGCAGCACATACAGTAAACAGTCATGCAATACACCACTTTTTAATTGCAACCGACTTTGTACCTGAAAACCTTATGGCAACAGCAATAAACTCTGTTTCTGAAATAAGGAAAACTGTACAATACGTAGTTGATATGGTTGCAGGAGAAGGTATCCACCCATCAGATGTAAGAATCGGTGGAATGGCAAGTAACATAAGTGAACTTGCAAGAAAAAGACTATATACTCGTACAAAAGCACTTATACCAAAAATTGATGCACATGTAGATCTTATTATAGGCTTAGTTGCAGATAAAGACCTTCCAGCAGGGTTAGGTGTTACACATGTACCAACTTTAGCCACACACCAAACTTATGGTGACAGAACCAAATTCGATCTCGATAGGTTTACTGAAATTATGCCAGAAACATGGTATGATGACCCTGAAGTAGGAAAAAGAGCATGCTCAACCATACCTCTCTACGATGGTAGAAACGTAGAAGTAGGACCAAGAGCTAGAGCAGCAGTCTTCGGAAGCTACTCTGGTGAAGGTGTTGTTGCACAGCACATTGCAAGGGCAATGGAAATGAAAACCAATATCTCAAAAATTGTAGATATTCTTGGTGAACTAGACACAACAGCTCCTGTAATGGCAGATTACGACATAACTGGTACTAACAAACTTGGTATTGGTGCAATTGAAGGTCCTAGAGGAATGGATGTACATATGGCCCAAATCGCAGATGGAAAAACCCAGTTCTACAGCTGTCTAGTCCCAACAACATGGAATATTCCAACAATGGGACCAGCAACCGAAGGATTCCACCACGAATTCGGACCTCATGTAATACGAGCATATGACCCTTGTTTATCATGCGCAACACACGTAATTGTAGTTGACGATGAAGACAGGAGCGTCCTTAAAAACGAAATGGTCAGGATATAAAAGGGAAAAACATGCCATACGATGCAGAGATATTAATAGTTGGCTGTGGAAACATTTTGTTCAAGGATGATGGATTTGGACCAGCAGTTATTAATGCTCTAGATGAGTTAGCAAAGGAAAAACCACTTCCTGAAAATACAATGACATTAGATGCAGGAACAGGCGGTCCTCACTTTGTATTCTCACTTCCCAATGAAACATGGAAGAAGATGATTGTAGTGGACATTGTAGATTTCGGTGCAGAACCTGGAACCATGAGAGTGTTTAGTGTTGAGGAACTACCTAAGGGAGCATATGAAAATATGCATTCATGGCCTGTTAACCAACCTTTACATGATCTAAGCAAAGTTTGCGAAGTAATGGTAATAGGTGTCCAGCCAGAATCAATCTCTGCCCCCGACATTGAGTTGGGTTTAACAAAAAGTGTGGAAAATGCAATTCCCAAGGCCATTGAAATAATTTTAAAAGAAATAGAGGTTTAGCCCATGTTAGCCAAAATAAAGGAATTTTTAGGAATGGAGGCAAAACCAAAAGAACTAGCTTCAAAAGAGGAGGTTGAAAAAGTGGCTGAAGAAAAAGCAAAACCAAGAATCGGATACGTCCACTTATCAGGATGTACCGGTGATATTATGTCGCTCAGTGAAAACTACGACATTTTAGCCGAATTACTCACCAATATGGTGGATATTGTTTATGGACAAACACTGGCAGATGTATGGGAAATGCCAGAAATGGATCTTGTACTTGTAGAAGGTTCAGTATGTTTGCAGGATGATCACAGTATCAAAGAGCTAAAAGAAGCAAGGGAAAAAGCTGGACTATTAGTAGCATTCGGTTCCTGCGCATCAACAGGGTGTTTCACCCGTTACTCAAGAGGAGGACAGCAAGCCCGCCCAGATCATGAATCATTCTTGCCAATTGCAGATCTTGTAAAAGTAGATGCATCTATACCTGGATGTCCACCATCCCCTGAAATAATTGCAAAAACAGTTGTAGCTGTAATTAATGGTGATATGGATTACCTACAGCCAATGATAGATTTAGCTGGTTACACAGAAGCCTGTGGATGCGACCTTCAATACAAGGTTGTAAACCAAGCCCTATGTATCGCATGTGGAACATGTGCAATGTCTTGTCAGACACGTGCATTATCCATGACCGATGGAAGGCCTGAACTTAACAGCGCAAGATGTGTTAAATGCGGTATATGTTACACCCAGTGCCCTAGAAGCTGGTGGCCAGCAGATAGGATTAAACAGGACTTGGGGTTATAGGAGGAAGTAAAATGGTATTAGGAACATACAAAGAAGTTGTTACTGCAAGATCAACTGATAAAGGAATCCAGAAGATCGCACAGGACGGAGGAATTGTTTCTGCTCTATTCTGCTACGCCCTTGATGAAAAACTCATAGATGGTGCTGTTGTTGCAGGACCAGGAAAAGATTTCTGGAAACCAGAACCAATGGTTGCAATGACCTCAGATGAACTACTCGCTGCAGCAGGAACTAAATACACATTCTCACCTAATGTATGGATGCTTAAAAAAGCAGTAAGACAGTATGGACTTGAAAAAATAGGTACTGTTGCAATTCCATGCCAAACTATGGGTATAAGGAAAATGCAATCATATCCATTTGGTGTGAGGTTCCTTGCAGATAAGATAGCTCTTCTAACAGGTATATTCTGTATGGAAAACTTCCCATTCGCATCTCTACAAACATTTATATCAGAGAAAATGGGATTAGCCCCAGAACTCGTTGAGAAAATGGATATCGGAAAAGGTAAATTTTGGGTTTACACTGCCGATGAAGTTAAATCAATCCCACTCAAAGAAACCCATGGTTATGAACAAAGCGGATGTAAAGTCTGTCTTGAC
>JAQVTJ010000112.1 GCA_028700095.1 Methanobacterium sp.
ATAAGATGAAATTTGATTATATAAGGTGGGAATAATAAAAATTATTGGTAAGATTTATATATGTAATCATTATTTTAAGAATATTAAGCACTAATGAAAGGTTTCAAGTGATATCCATGAACCCAATATATGTTTTTGATGAATTAGAAGAACTAGCTAAATATAAAAAAGATCATAAAACAAGTATTTTAATTGATATAGATGGAACCATAAGTGAAATTTCACCAACTCCAGAAAAAGCTGTTGTAACCAGTTCCATGCGGAAACAATTAATAAAACTCAAAAAAAAATATCAAATGGTTGCTGTGATAAGTGGAAGATCTGTTAAGGATGCCATGACAATGGTAGGTGTTGATGGATTGCTCTATATTGGAAATCATGGTATGGAATATTTTAATAATGGAAAAATTACCATAGATTCTGAAGCTCAGAAATATCTGGACCCTATAAAAAATATTTCAAAGAAACTGAAAAATAGTGAATTATCTCAAATAAAAGGATTAATATTTGAAGATAAAGGAATATGCTTTTCAATTCATTATAGGGAATGTGAATCACAAAAAAATGCCCACCAAAAAATATTAGAAATTATTAACAAGTATATTGATAAAAATAAACTTAAAATAATGGAAGGACGTAAAATTGTGGAAATTAAACCACTGTTAAGTAAAGATAAAGGATTTATAGTTGAAAAAATAATTAAAGATAATCATCTACATAGTGTTATGTATTTAGGGGATGATATCACAGATTTCGATGCATTTACTAAACTTCAAGAACTTGAAAAAAACAATATCCAAACAGCCAGCATACTAGTACTTTCAAATGAAATTCCAGATTATGTGAAAAACAGTTCATTATTTTATGTTAAAAATGTAGATGATGTTCTAAAATTTTTCAAATGGTTAACAAACTAACTTATTTAACACCTAAATAATTCCTATTAAAAAAATAAAAAAAATTTATGGAAAATATATATTTATGCTAAGAGATCTAATTTAAGACCCACATCTAATTTAACAGCTTTTTCATATACTTTCCATGCTGTTGCTATATCTTGCACAGCAAGTCCTGTTGAATCAAATATAGTTATTTCTTTTTCATTACTTCTTCCAACTTTACTTCCGATTAGAATATCGCCAATTTTTGAATGGATATCATCAATACCTATAACACATGCTTCTACAGGTATATTTATTTCTCCACTGTGACTTGCTTGTTCCCAATCATCTATTAATATTTTTGATCTTAACAGTAATTCTGTTTCAAGTTCTTGTTTCCCTGGTGCATCTGCACCCATTGCATTTATATGAGTTCCTTCATCAACCCATTTTGAGAGAACTACAGGTGTTCTAGAATGTGTGGTAGTGGTAATAACATCTAAACCAGTTACAGCTTCTCTGGCTGTTTCAACTGCCTTTGCATCTATTCCATAGGTGTCCCTTATCATTTTTGCCATTTTTTCACTGGATTCAAGGTGTCTGTTGTGAATTTTAATTTCATTGATTTCCATTATTTCCTGTAAAGCTAAGAAAGATAAAAGTGCCTGAACACCAGACCCAATAAATCCAGCACTATCTGCATTTTCTTTTGCAAGATATTTAGTAGCAACACCTGCAGCGGCTCCTGTTCTAAGGTTAGTTACAGATGTACCATCCATTATAGCAATAGGATAACCATTATCAGGATCTACTAATTCTATTACTGCCATTACTGTGGGTAAATTGTATTTCTGAGGATTGTCAGGGTGCACATTCACAGCTTTTACCCCTGCAACACTACCTATAACTGAACATGGCATTATCCTAAGATCTCCAGGACTTTTTTCACAATTCTGGTTAAAGTATAAATATTTTTTTGCAGCATATCAACATTGCATCTAGCTTCTTCAGCAAAAGCTGTTTCTACACAGTCTATTACTTCACTCATCTCTATAAGCCCTTCCACACTACTTTTGTTTAAAACTATTGTATTATTCACCATTCTCTCAAAACTCCTTTTAAGATATAAACACTCTACACTTTTAATGGAAAAACAATAATATATATAAATTGCTATTTTATTCTTTAAAAATTATTACAAAATAACAATATTTAATATTAAAATCTGAACAAATATAAAAAAAATAAATAATATTCATATTACACTATTAATTTTATTAATTAACAAACTCTTAAAACTGAACAGATAGATATGCTTTTAATTGTTAGATAGAAATTAGGCGTATATATTTTTTTTTAATTAAATAATTAAATGATATGTTTCTTTTTAATTCTCATAAATATTCTGAGAAACAAACCATAGAATAAAGTTAATAAAATTGCGTTTGTTATTCCATGTACTAGATCAAAGGGAAAACTTATAAAATAAATACTTAAAACAGCTGTTAAGTTTATATTATTTATAAATGTTAACATTGCAATATTTGTTATCCACCCATAAAAAAATCCCCAACTAAAACCAAACCCTGCCCTTAAATATCTATTTTTTTCTAGTTTACAACTGAATATTCCAGATGATAATCCCATTAAACCCCATCCTAACATTTGAAACAAAGTCCAGTATCCTAAACCTATAAATAGTCCTGTTACTATGGCTGTGAGAGTTCCTGTTATATAACCAATTTTCTTGCCAAATACAATTCCAGTCATGATTATTATAAAAGATGCTGCTTGAACACCGGGTATTGCAGCTGTTGGAAGCGTACCCATAACTGAAATTGCAACAAGAAGTGCAATTAGAACTAAATATTCTACATTAGGTTCTGATTTTTCAAAAACTCTGAATACTAATACGGTAATACCAATAATAATTAATAATGCTATTGAAAAGCATATAAATATTAAATATTCCATTTTTTCTCAACATCCTTGATTGTTATGCTTTCAGGTAAAAAATCTTTCAATAACCGATTTATAGATGTGGTGTAAAAACTGTTATTTGCAAAAATAGCTTTGGGTATATCATCCAATTGAATTGTTCCATCAAACAATAATAAACATCTTTCAGAGTATTCTGCAACAAAATCAAGATCATGGGTGGTTAATACAATAGTTAAACCATTTTTTTTTAATATTTTAAGTTTATAGGCTAAATTAACCTTTGAAACTGGATCCAGACCCTTTGTAGGTTCGTCTAAAAATAAAATATTCGGCTTAGTTAACAAAACCTTTGTAATTGCAATTTTTTGTTGTTCTCCTCTGCTACAGTCATAAGGATGTTTTTTTAATAATTTTGAAAGTTCAAATAATTTAATAAATTCATCTATTTTACTCTGGTTTTGATTTCTATAATTTTTAGTTTTTGACTCTATATTAAATACTTTTAATAATGGTTCCAATAATTCATCTTCAACTGTTTCCTGGGTGAAATGGATCATAGGATTCTGATGAACATATCCTATTTTAATATTTTTTATATAGTTAATTTTTCCTTTTTTAGGTTTAAGAATACCTGATAATATTTGTAATAATGTTGTTTTACCTGCTCCATTTCCACCAACTAAACTTATGAATTCACCACTACCAATTTTTAGGGAAACTCCTTTTAAAACAATATTATCCTTTTCATAACCAAACCATACATTTTTACAATGAATTAAATCATTTTTTAGTTTTATATTAATATTATTAAAATCTTTTTCATATAAAGAAATATTAGATGATTTATTATTTGGAGTATATTGTTCTTTGAATGATTTATTGTGTGTTTTATTTAATTTTTCTAGATAATTCAATTCTTGTTTTCCTTCTCGTATTGTAATTGGGATATTATATTCCTTTAATATATCATATTTTGATTTTAATAAAAAATGTATTTTAGCTACAGAGGGAATATAATTTTTGAATATATCATCTTTCCAGGCTTTAATACATATTTTATGTGGGGGTTCTAAAAATTTTATTTTACCATTTTCTAAAAAAATTGCTTTATCAATAAATGGGAATATATTATTAATTCTATGTTCCGTTACTATGATGGTAATTGAAAAATCTTCATTTAACCTTCTTAAAATGGAAAGTAGTTCATATGCTGCAATAGGATCTAATTGTGATGTTGGTTCATCTAAAAGTAATATTTTAGGTTTTAATACTAATATTGAACATAAATTCACCAGTTGTTTTTCCCCACCTGATAATTGGTTAATATGTTTATGTAATTGTTTATCTAAACCAAAAAAAGCAACCATCTCTGCAATTCTTTTACGAATTTCAGAGGAGGATAAACCTATATTTTCCAATGGAAAAGCTATTTCTTGAAGTACATTATCAGATATAAACTGATCAGGATCTTGAAATAAAAAACCAATTTCACAAGCAGATCTAGTTTTATCTAATCTTTTAATGTCCTGACCAAAATAATATATTATTCCATCAGAATTTCCTGAGGGTCTAATTTCATTTTTTATATTAGATAATAATGTTGTTTTCCCAGAACCTGATGGTCCACATAATAGTACAAATTCACCTGGAGAGATATTTATATTAATATTTGAAAGTGTATTTTCATGATCTGTATAAGAAAAACTAAAATTTTTAAATTCAATTATATCCATAATAATTTCTCCTTAATTTCTATATAAATAATAGGTAAAAGCAGAATTAAAAATGATAAATAAAATATATTAATCAGATTTTCATATGAAACTAGAACTTGAGGATATATTTCTATTCTACCATAACCATAAAAAATTCCAGTTAAAGAAATAAGAAAACAACTTATAATAATAACTAAAATATAAAAATCAATCCTTTTAAACTTAAAGTAAAGATAATTAGTTCGATTTGTAATACCATATCCTCGGGCTTTCATAGATTTAGCAGCTACCATAGACTCTTCTAAAGACCATGAAATTACAACAGACAATACATGGGCAGTATTTTTAATTTGTTCTATTTTAGATTCTTTATAATTTCCATTTCCACGTATATTATTAAATTTATATAGTTTATTAACTTCTTTCCATCTGTAATGTAAAAGAGGGATAAATCTCATTGCCATTATAATAATCATGGATATGTTAAGAAACTTCTTTGAGAAAATATAAAGCATCTCCTGATAAGAGACAGTATTATTATAACATAAAAAGATTGTTAAAACAATTAAAAGGGAAATACTCAATAAAATTCCGTACATTAAAGATTCCATTGTAATATAATAATTTCCAATGATAAATAACTTTGTAATTCCAATATGTGAAACTAATGGGTTTATTATAATAATTAACAATGATATGGGTATAAAAAATTTTATCATATTTTTAAATTCACGACTTATTCCTTGTAATATAATTAATATAATTAAACAGATTAAAAATGATATAAGATAAAATGGATCATTAATAAGAAATGCGAATATTATAAGGATCATATAATAGATTATATAAATTGCAGGATGAAGTTTTGTTAATCTCATTTTTTTTACAAAATTCTTTTATTTTATT
>JAQVTJ010000113.1 GCA_028700095.1 Methanobacterium sp.
CATATCATTTTTTTCTGCAATATCAATATAAATATCACAATCTCTACGAGGATCTATAATAGCAGCTGTTCCATTTGAACCTAAAAAATAAGAGTTATGGGCAATTCCATTGGATTTTACAATTTCAAACATCATAAATTATCACCTTCTGAATAAAATTTTAAAGTAAAATTTCGGAGTAAATATTCTTTAAAAATTTGGTTACTATTTTTCAGTTCACTTTTTTTTTGGGTGGAAATTATGTATGTATTATATATCTTCTACATATCAAAAATATTTTATGCAAAATTACACTAAAAATATTAATATAATTATAAAAACTACTTTGAAGGTGTGAATATGGATTATATAATTGAGACTCATAATATTAGTAAAATCTATGGAGATTTTAAAGCAGTTGACTCAATAAATCTTAAAGTACCCAAAAACAGTGTTTATGGTATTTTAGGTCCGAATGGTGCTGGAAAAACCACTTTAATATCAATGCTTTGTACAATTCTTCATCCCTCCTTAGGAACAGCCACTGTTAATGGATATGATGTTATGAGAAATTCAAAAGAAGTCAGAAAATCCATAGGAGTTGTTTTCCAATCCAGAGCTCTTGATGATATTTTAACTGGCAGAGAACATTTGGAGATGCATGCAGCATTATATGGTGTGCCTAGTGAACTAAGAAAAAAACGGATAGAAGAAGTTTTAGATTTAATAACATTAGGGGATAAAGCTGATGAGTACACTAAAACATATTCTGGTGGTATGAAACGAAGATTAGAAATTGGAAGAGGTTTAATTCATCATCCTAAAGTTCTTTTTTTAGATGAACCTACATTAGGATTAGATCCTCAGACAAGAGAAAATATATGGGATTATATACAGGAATTAAATAAAAAAGAAGATATTACTGTATTAATGTCCACACATTATATGGAAGAGGCTGATAAACTGTGTGATGAAGTTGCTATTATGAACAGGGGACATATTATCACATCAGATTCACCAAAAAATCTTAAAAGAAAGTTTAGAGCAGATGTTATAACAATGAAAGTTGATAATGAAGAAAAGTTTATAAAAGAAGCTGAAAAATTAGATTTTATTAAAAATATTGTAATAGTGGATCATGAGATTAAAATGATGGTTGAAAGTGGTGAAAATTTTGTTGCAGCCCTTGTTAATTTTGCAAATAAAAATAATATCATTGTAAACTCAATAGAACTGGAACATCCTAATTTGGAAGATGTTTTCATAGATTACACAGGAAAAAGAATTATTGAGGAGGCATAATATTGGTTGAATGGGAAGGAATATATACAATATGGTTTAGAGAGGCGAAAAGATATGTTAGATATCGTTCTCGTATAGTTTCATCTGTTGTAACACCATTATTATGGCTCTTAATTTTTGGCACAGGTCTAGGTTCTGCAATGAGATTTAGCAGTGTTCCTGGCGGTTATCAGACATTTATATATCCTGGGGTTATAGGTCAAACAATATTATTTACAGCTGTGTTTTCAGGGGTTTCAGTTATTATGGACCGACAATATGGGTTTTTAAAGGAAATTATGGTTGCTCCTGTTAGTCGTCCTTCAATAGTTTTTGGTAAGGCATTAGGAATTGCAACAGCTTCAATAATACAAGGTGTGATCCTTCTTGCATTATCATTTATAGTAGGGATTCAAATGACACCAATAATTTTTATTGCATGTTTTCTTCTAATGATCCCAATATCTGTAGGGCTTGCTGGTGTTGGTTTAATAATTGCTACTTTTACAGATAGTATGGAAGGTTTTAACTTAATAATGAGTTTCATTGTATTGCCAATGTTTCTTTTAAGCGGTGCATTATTCCCAGTAACAGGTTTACCATATTTTCTTCAAATAGCAGTATATTTGGATCCTCTAACTTATGGTGTTGATGCACTTCGTCAGGTGATTTTAGGTAATGGTGCACTTCCACTTTATATTAGTTCATTGGTTGTTGTGGGCTTTGCATTGTTAACCATAATATTATCAGCTATATTGTTTAGTAAAAGAGAACAGAATTTAATGTAAATGTTACCCAAAAAAAAATATATTATTATTTTTTTTTAAGATTTTTATGAATAAAAGAAATATTAATATATTTTTATCTAATTGTTTTATAAATGATGATCTAATTAATATATTAAGAATATTTTAATTTGATATTATAGGGTGAACAAATGTTATTAGAAGAGTTACATAAGAGAGAGTACATAAATTCTGTGTTTAACCAATATAAAGAATTAGTAGAAAAACAACCTTTCATGGAATCTGAATTATTCATATTTGAGAGAATGGTTTATAAAAGGGTTAAAAAAATATTAAAGAAATCTGGCCAATTAAAAGATGTTGAAAAGAAGGATATTAAAGAAATTGTACATTTTTCTTCCATAGCATTTACTGAAGGTTCACTTGTTGCTGCATTACGTTTAGATTATTGTCAAAGATGTGGATGGTGTTGTGAAAATTGTTCCCCAATATATATTACAGAAAAAGAATATGAGAACTATAAAAGTTCAGATAAAGTTATAACTGCAGATATTAAGCCTTATAAAGATGGTTATAAATTTACAGATGATCGTCCATGTGAACATTTTATTAGAAAAACAAAAAAATGTGATATATATAATCAAAGACCTGCTGTATGCAGAGCTTTTCCAATATTAATAAAAAATGAAAATGAATATGTTTTCACACCCAACCATTACTGTAAATATGCAGTTGAATTTGTAGTTCAAAAAGCAATTACAGAAATAACCACATGTTTAAAAATTAGAAATGATCCAGATTTTCTTAAAAATCTTAAAAAATTAATGGAAAACCAAATTCCACAAAAAGAAGATATTTTAGAAGATAGAGTTAAAAAATGGAATGAAATAGCAGATAAATTAGATAATGAATTTTAAATAACTATTTAAAATAAATATTACTATTATTTTTGATAGATTTATTCTCTATTAACATATTTTAAAAACTGAAATATTTTCTTTTAAGCTCCATTATATTAAAATTTTTAACAATTTACAAGATTTTAAATTTATTTGCAAATATCCAAAATAATATTAAATAATACAAAATCCAATATATATATGATAATACTTAAATAAAATAAATATAAACTGTCATATAGTTAATAATATTATGGGGAGAGGATATTTTATGATAAGTATGAAGGATCATTATCTTAACTCTTGGGTGTTTCTTTTGAAAAATTTATCTGAATTTAAAATTCCAATATTATTATTAACTATACTTAATATTTTGGCAGCTATTATTGCTTTAAAATGGAATGCTACAACTAACTGGTCTGTTAACTCTATAGAACATCTGATATTTGGCATTTTCACGGTTTTATTTTTAAATTTAATATTATCTGTGTTTATTACCAATATAACTAGAAAAAATATGGGAAAACAAATACTTAACAAAGAGGATATATTGGGAACTATATTAAAAACCTTTTTTCTAAATATTCTTCTATTCCTGGTTTTGTTATTAGTATTTTTATTTGTAAGTTATTTGGCAGGATTTACAAATAATCCAGTTAATCATATTAATTTATATTTTGATGGAAATTCACAAGTTTTAGTTATTTTAGAGTCTCTTGGCTTAGTTATGTTATTTTCTCTTTTTATTTTACCATCTATGATAAATAGAAATTCATTAATTGGTTCTATTAAAGAAAGTATAGTATTAGTAGGGAATAATAAAGTAAAGTCATTAATACTTTTATTTACAATAATCCTGGCTGTACTAATATCGTTCATACCATTTTTTGGATTAATTTCAGGATTTACTATTACATATCTTACAATACTTACAACACAAATATATGTGGATTTAAATCCAATTGAATAAAAAACAAATTATAATATAATAAATTATGGTTTTAAATATAAACTAAAACATTCTAAGAGTTACAACATATCATTTTTTTTATTTTTTCTAATATAATTAGATAATTTTCTTTAATACTTTTTTTTAAGGTTTAAAATAAATATTTAATAGATTAAAAACCTGTTTATCTATTAAATATTTAGTAATTATTATATTAAATTTTTTCATAATCTTTCATATATGTGGATTATTTTTAAATTTTTGCAAAAAGGATAAAAGCAGGTAAATCCAATATAGTTTTATTCTACATTAGAATGATATTTTTAATAAAATGTTAATAATAATCATAAATTTTTTTTTGATTGTTAAGTGCAACTGGAGCAGTGTTAATGGTAAAAGTAATAAAATCAGCTGTCAAATGCTATAAAAAGAAAACCAAGAAGACTGTTGGTGGTAAAAGGAAGATATATGAGTATAATCAGTATTTAGTACCTTTAAAGAGGTCTGATAAATTTGAGTGTAGTGAAGAAGTTTTCATTATACCTCAAAGACAAATTGAAGAATTAGTTGGTGAAGATATTGCACATGCAGAGGAATATCTTAAAAACATAGGAGTTGAAGATAGTAATTTTGAAGTTTATGAACGTGAACTTGCTGAATTAGAATGGAAACATAATGAACTATCCAAATCCTATAAGGAACTAGTTAGTAAACATACAAAAACCAATAAAAAGTTAAGACTTGAAAATGAACGTCTAAAATCTTTAGAAGAAGATAAAAAAAAGCTCATGGATAAATTAGGGGAAATTAGCCAAGCTTATAAAAATCTTAAAACAAACTATGAAAATGAATTAGAAAAAAACAAAGTTCTTGAAGAGGAATTAAATAAAGATAAAGATATTTGGACAAGTTTAAAAAGTCGTTTAGGCAGTAAAAAGGATGGTGAAGGGGTATAATGAATAATAAACCCAAATCTGCCCAACATCCTCTTATAAGTCAAGTTAAGATAATTGAAGATAAAAATAATTTCCCAATTAGTTGGCTTAACAAACAAGGCTTCTGTGAATATGGGATTTATCTTGAAAATGTTGAAGGAATTGAGATCAAACCAACCAAATCCATGAGGGAAGGAACAAAGGTACATGCAACTCTTGAAGCTAAATTTAAAGAACATGCAGAACCTGCAACATTTGATGAAATGTTAGAAACATCCAAAACAGGAGAGATTCTTTCAAGAGAATTACCTGTAATTTCCAAACAATATGGTATCAGAGGATTTATTGACGAAATATGGATGACTCCAGATGAATTTATTATTATTGATGATAAACCAGGTACAAAAGCTTATTCTTCAAGTATTAACCAAGTTTTCGGATATTGTCTTGCATT
>JAQVTJ010000114.1 GCA_028700095.1 Methanobacterium sp.
TCAATCTCAGAAACATCCTGTTTCATTTGATCCTTTTCTGTAATATGCAGCTCCATAACCTTTTCTTCAACTATTTCTGGTATGTTGTCCTTCGTTTCCGCCCCCCCCGTTTATCTACCTTTTTTGAGGATATATAAAGGGTTTCTCCAACTTGTTTTTCAAGGTTTTTAGAGTTTTTAACAAAAACTTTTACAGAGATATATTGACCTTTTGTTGGACCGAATACGTCATAAATAGTCCCAAACTTTTTATTATCCTTTGTAAAAACAGGTAAACCAAAGCCTGGTGTTTGATCTGATTTTAAAATTACTCTGTTTCTATGGGATATATGTGATATTTTTCCAAGTTGCTTCATTAACATCCTCAAACCGAAAGTTTTATATAATATATATTTTTGAACAAATGTATATATAAAGTTTTCGATAATTTTAAAAGTAGAACTATTTTCAGTGGATATATTCTTAATTTAAGAAGAACTTGTATCTCTTTTTTTAAGAATTTTACCATAATATGCTGTTGTAAATGCACCTACCATTGTAGGCATTAAATAGCTTATAATACGATCAATCAAACTTGCAGCAATAACAATATCTCCATGAACACCAACAACCAGAAAAAGACCAACCATAGTTGCTTCACGAAGTCCTAATGCTCCAGGAATGGTTGGAAGAATAGTTATTAAAATTCCTATTGTATAAATGATTATCATGGGAATAACTGGAGGAAATGAACCAACAGAAACAAAACAAAGATACATTCTTAACATATCTATACCCCACATTGCAAATGAAATACCAAGTCCCAATGCAAACATTTTATGATTTTGAAGAACAGTAGCAAATCCTGTTGAAAATCTTTCCACATAATATATGATTTGATCTGTAACTTGTTCAAAGCTTAACTCTTTCTTTGTAAGTTTAATAGCAAAGGGAAATATGGAACTGGCAATGGAAAGTATAAATCTTTCAGCTATCTCTTTTTTAACCCCTATATATATTAAAAGTCCGAAAAGCGACATGGTAATTATAATAAGCACACTTATAAAAAAAACATTCCAAAAACTAATATCCCATGCTGATATCATATAAATTGCAAAACCCGAAACAAGAACAAATGGGAAAAATTCAAAAAATCTATCAGCACTTGCAGAAACAAAAGCAAGTTCAAAGGAAATTCCCTCAAATTTACTTAGTAAATATGCGCGCATTGGCTCGCCTCCAGCAGCTCCAGGTGTAATATTATTACCAAATAAACTAGTGAACATCATTACAAATAACTTAATAAAACCTGGAGATTTATCTACAACCTTTAAAATAAGAGACCAACGCACAGCCCACGCACCAATAATTACAATCTCTAAAAATAAAGCAACTAATATAATGAAATTATTTGCTTTACTTAAAACATCTAATATATCCTGTATTCCAATAGCAAATGATAAAATAAAAATTATAAATGCACCAATTATTAGAGTTGTGATTATTCCAAATTTATGGTCATTTAATAATTCAGAAGTAGTCTGCATCTTAAAAAGATATAGTGAAAATCACATATCAAGTTATCTATCATTTCCTATTATAACCAGCATATTAAATCTTTATTAATAAAATAATTAACTGGATATTTTAATATTTATCCAAAATATCTAGAAATGATTTTCCATTTTGTAGTTGAAACACTAAATCTTCTTCATTAACAAATATTTTATAGGCTTCTTTTAAGACTTTATCAACTATTTCATATGGAACACTTACAACTCCACATTCATCCCCAACTATAAGATCCCCTGGATATATAGTTGTTTCTCCACATATAATAGGAATATTAATATTTCCTTCAGCCAATGGTTTTCCAGCATTAGGAATAACATTCCTTGAAAATACAGGATAACCTACTTTTTTAACACCAGTAATATCTCTACTAGCTCCATAAATTACAGTTCCACCCAGCCTTTGTATTTGGGCAGTGTTAGATGCCATTTCACCCCAAACTGCAGTATTATCATTATCACAACATATAACCAGAATATCTCCCTTTTCTGCAGAATATATTCCTTTTATAACTGTTCCCCAATCATATGCAGAGGTTTTTACAGTTATGGCTTTACCCATAATTTTAAAACTATTTTTTACAGGTTTTAATCCTTCAAGCACCCCATTTTGATGGGTTATATTTCTCATAGCATCTGATACATGGGATGTTGTAAGAGATAAGTTGGATGGTTTTAAGCTTGTTTTTTTATGTGAAAATTGGGATAAAAAATTTTCAGGAGATAATTTCTCCTTTATAATCTTTCCCTTCTTATCCATATACTATCAATCCTGGGGTGTTGTAACTTCTTCCACTAATTTAGTTCCTGCAACAACTTCATCAACACTATGGATTGATCCTCCATATTCTTTTATTGCCTTGCTAATTTCATCAAAATCCAAGTCATTACCTTGAATTGTAACTTTAATATTTTCAGTTTCCTTATCAATTTCCATGAGAGTCATATTAACTCCATCAACTCCATTTATTTCACTTAAATATTTAGCAAATGAAGGAATTATAGGTTCATGAGGTTTTAATATGTCTAAAACTATTCTTATTAAGCCTTTTGCCACTTTCTTTTCCTCCGAATATTTATTTTTTTTAAGTTATCCATTTATAACTTTAAAGTATATGTAAATTTAACTTTGAATTTGTAATATTTAAACATTATTTTAATTAACATTTATAATTATAATTAAAAATATGAAAATTTTATTAGAATCAATAAAAAAACATTCCAATTTTTTTTAAAGCCTATAAAAATATCATTTAATAGAAATATAAAAAGTTTTAAGGTTTAAAAAACATATAATTACCATTTTTTTATAAGTTTTTTATTTACTTCAATTTTATATATGAGTTAGATTATATTATTTTGTAGATACTTATTCAACATCATAAAAAAAAGGCTTACAAATGAGTTTTAAAAAATTGTCTTGTATTATGGAGGAACTAAAGATCTGTTCTGAGCAGGGAATGCCCATACTTATCGAAGGAAAAAAAGATGAAGAAGCTTTAAAATTCCTAGGTATTAATGGCAATTTCATTAAAGTCTCAGGATCAGGATTAAAATTATTCGAAATAGCAGAAATAGCTGTAGCATCATCCTCTAAGGTTATTATACTTACCGAATTTGATAAAAAAGGCATAACACTTGCCAAAAAACTTTCTGAGGATATTCAAAGTCTTGGATCATACCCTAATCTCGAGATACGGAGAAAGATCATGGGTATAACCAAGAAATTTATTAAAGATATAGAGCCTTCCAAGACATATTAAACAATTAAAACTCGAAGAATGCCCAAATGATGTAAATGATAATTACTATAATCAGCATTTCTATTCCAGATACTGATGCCCACTGGCATGATATTACTAATATCATTAAAAGTATCTAATATATTAAGGGAGGCCCCAAAAAATGGGAAAAGAAGAAATAAGTACAACTAAATATCTTATTCACGCTCAAATTAATGCTAATGGTATTGTTGAAAAACCTGATGTTGTCGGTGCCATTTTTGGACAAACAGAAGGACTTTTAAGCAATGATCTTGATTTAAGGGAATTACAGAAAACAGGTAGAATAGGTAGGATAAAAGTTAATATAAACTCCAAAGCAGGACGATCCAAAGGAGAAATAGTAATACCATCAAGCCTTGACAGAGTAGAAACAGCTATACTAGCAGCATCCCTTGAAACCATAAACAGAGTTGGACCATGCGAAGCTTACATACAAGTTTCAAAGGTTGAAGATGTAAGAGCTGTAAAAAGAAGAAAAGTTGTTGACAGAGCAAAAGAACTTTACAAAGTAATGATGGAAGAAGTAACTCCTGAAAGCCTTAAAATGATAGAGGAAGTCAAAGAAGCAATGAGAATACATGAAATTGCAGAATATGGAGATGAAAAACTTCCAGCAGGCCCTAATGTAATATCCTCCGATGCAATACTGGTTGTTGAAGGCAGAGCTGATGTATTAAACCTACTTAAATATGGAGTTAAAAATTCAATTGCAGTTGAAGGTGTAAGTGTTCCAAAAACTGTTGCAGAACTAACCAAACACAAAACAGTCACAGCATTCCTTGACGGTGATAGAGGTGGAGATCTTATATTAAAAGAACTAATCCAAGTTGGAGAAGTTGATTATGTTACAAGAGCACCTAGAGGAAAAGAAGTAGAAGACCTAACTAAAGAGGAAGTAATGGTTGCTCTTAGAGATAAAATACCAGTTGAACAAATATATCATGATGTAGGAGTTAAAGTGGAAAAGGTCGAACCAAAAGGCCCAGACAGAAACACAGTTTTAAGAGGAATATTAAAAGACCTCGAAGGATCTGGAAATGCAGAAATTTTAGACGACGCACTTAACATCTTAAAAGAAGTTAAAGTTGAAAATCTTTATGATGAACTTAAAACTGTTAATAACAGTGCATATGCAGTGGTATTTGATGGAGTTATAAGTCAAAGACTTATAGATATGGCCAAAGAAAAAGGCTTAAAACATATAGTAGCTGTTAAAATGAGCGATGTTGTAAAAAAACCAAGCCCAATTAAAGTAATGACCAGATAAAATTAAATTCTTTAAAATTGAAAATAATATAATTAAGGAAATAAAAATAGATTTATAAAGACATACAGGGATAGATTGTAAAAATTTTACAATCTAAATCCCTGGGGGTATTTTTTATGTATGTTAACATGAAAAAAAATTTTTTAGGAGATATAACAACTACAAAAGACATTATTATACCTAAAGATCCCCTTGAAAGAGTTATTGGACATGAAGATATTATTAAATTTGTTAAAATCGCAGCAAAACAAAGAAGAAACCTTTTACTTGTTGGCCCTCCTGGAATTGGAAAATCATTAATAGCACAGGCAATATCATTTCATTTAACAGAGCCCAACGAAGAAATATCTATTGTAAATAATCCTGAAACACCAGAAAGACCATTTGTTGAAATAAAAACACGTAAAGAAATGGAAAATGAGCAAATCGAAATAGAAATGGCAGAAGGAGCACTTGTTAGTCCTGAAAATGTACCTGAAGCTGCTGCCAATAGATTAGGTTTTAGATCTGTTAAATGTGGAGGATATAACAATGCCTATCAAAGTATATGTCCAAAATGTGGTGCGGATAAATATTCTCATATAAATGCCCAAAGAAAACATTTAGGTGATCTTTTAGG
>JAQVTJ010000022.1 GCA_028700095.1 Methanobacterium sp.
AAATATAAAAATTTAATTTGGTGTATTATAATGGTTAAAGATGAGGGGAATGTTAAATTTGCCAATGAAAAAAGGAAAAAAACTTCATTAGAACGAGTAAAAGAGTTTGTTGAAGATTTAGATATTTCAACTGATGATACAATAATTAATAAAATTCTACACATACATCAGGAACACCGAGGCATTCATTTGATATTGCACTACATGGGATCAATACTTATGGTGTTAATGGCATTCTTATTATACTCAACATTAACAGCATGGTTTGGCTCAGGATTAGCACCTTACATTTTATTTTATCCTGCCATTATAATAGTAGCCCTGTTAGCTGGTTTTGGACCAGGTTTACTTGCAACAATAATTTCGGTTTTAATAGCAGGAATTTGGATTTTACCGCCAGTAGGGCAATTACATTCAATACACCCATTGAAGAAATTGAAATTGTGCTTTTTAGTGTTATTGGAATAATGATTAGTAGTGTGTCAGAAATTTATCGCAGAAATCGAGATAAAGCAGCTGCATATGATAAAGAAAAAGCTTTAAGTGAAACAAGACGTGAGAATAAATTTTTAGCAGATATACTCGAACACGCATCTCTTCCTTTTGCTGTAGGTTTCCCTGATGGGAGGATTGGACTGGTAAATCAAGCTTTTGAACAACTTACAGGTTATACAACAGAAGAATTACATACTCTGGACTGGTCATCAACTATCACACCTATAGAGTGGAGGGATAGAGAAAAACAAAAATTAGACGAACTCCGCAGCACAGGCCAGGCAGTCCTTTATGAAAAGGAATATATTTGTAAGGATGGTTCACGAGTACCTATTGAACTATTGGTGAATATAGTATTAGATCTGAACAAAAATCCTAAATATTATTATTCATTTATCACTGATATTACCCAACGTAAACAGATTGAAAATGCTTTAAAAAATAGTGAACAAAATCTTGCTGAAGCACAACATATAGCACATATTGGAAGTTGGGAATGGAACCTTAAAACGGGTAATATAAACTGGTCTAATGAATTATATTCAATATATGGAGTAGATCCAAATATTTTTACCCCTACTTTAACTTCATTTACAGATTTTATACATCCGGATGATGAAAAATATGTAAATCAACATGTTAAATTATTATCTGAAGGTAAATCTCAAAACTTTGATTTTCGAATAATTTTAGGTAATGGTTCCATACGGGTTTTAAACACTTTAGCTGAGGTTGGAGAATTTGATAAAAATGGAAAACCTAGTATAATAGTAGGAATTAATCAGGACATAACTGAACGAAAAGAGATAGAATTAAAATTGAATGAGAACATAAAAAAATTAGCTCAATCTAATAAAGAGCTAGAACAATTTGCCTATGTAACATCCCATGACTTAAGAGAACCATTACGTATGATAACAAGTTTTTTACAGTTGTTAGAAAGAAGATATCATGATAAGTTAGATCAAGATGCAAATGAATTTATTGGATTTGCAGTTGATGGAGCTAAACGTTTGGACGCCATGACAAATGATCTTCTACAATATTCAAAAATATCAAGTCAAAAAAATGAAATCATACCTGTAGATTTTTGACATGTATTAAAACATGCTTTAGAAAACCTTAAAGTACAAATAGAAGAAAATAATGCAGTTATAACCCATGATACATTACCTATAATAAATGGAGATGAACAGTCAAAGGTTCAGCTATTCCAAAACATTATAGGAAATGCCATTAAATATCGCAGTGAAGAACCTCCAAAAATACATATATCTGTAAAAAAAGAAAAAAACCAATATCTCTTTAGTATTAAAGATAATGGAATTGGAATGCCATCTAAATACTTAGAAAAGATATTTACCATATTCCAACGACTTCACACCCATGAACAGCATGAAGGAACAGGAATAGGACTTGCAATTGCCCAAAAAATTGTGCAGCAACAAGGTGGGCAAATATGGGTTAAATCAGAACCAGGAAAAGGTTCAACATTCTATTTTACCATAATACCACAACAATTGATGAGTTAAGTATTAATGATATAAAAAAAATTATACATACATTATTATTAAAGTCCAATTAATAAATTAAACCCAATTTTAATGGTTAATAGATTAAACATAGAATAATAACAAGAATAATTATATGGAATGGTATAATTAATAGGGTTTGAAAATGAAAATATTATGGATTGTAATAATAGTTGGGATTGTATTTAGTATTGAATTCTTCTTTTTAAAGAATCTATTCTGGAAACATCTAATTATTAATAATTTTAGCTTATTTATACATATTTGTAAAATATATGAACAAAAATAGTAAACAAGTATAAACATATATCTAAAAGAGTTACAATGGGATTTGTTACTATAAAAGGTTTCCATAAATTTAATGTAGGAAGTAATACATAAATAACTATTAGAAGAATTTTGAAAAAAATATAATAAATTTTTTTTTTATAAGAGGTGAACTATCATGGTTACAATCCTCCAAATTCCACCAATCTCCCAAAAAATGTTTTATATAACACTGGCAACCATATCTATTATTGGATTAATCTTGGCACTTCTACAGCTCAGAAAGATCAGAAAAGCCCAAAAAGAACTAGAAACATTGACAAATGAGACAACACAAAGAAAAAGAGATCTTGTAAGAAAAGATCTTAAATCCCAAGGAATAAAAAGTGATCTAATATTATCTCATGATTTTCCAGATTCAACAACACAAAACAGATATATATCGAATATAAGTGGATCTTATAAGTATAATATAAAAGAAAAGATAAGGGATTTTGAATCAACAACAGAATTTAAAAAAATCCAAAAATCAATTAGTGCAATAGAAAATAGGGAAAGAAAACTTGAAAGAAAAGAAGATAAATATAATATGAATGAACAGGAATTTAAAAGGAGAATAAATAAATTTTATCTAGATTAAATGTTAACGAAATATTATATAAAAATATATATTTCCTGAGTAAAGCTATCTTAATTTTTTTTAAACTTTCTCAGGATACTATCTAATATTTAATTAAAGATTAAGTTTCTTTGTTACACCTGTTGCAAGGTCCTTTATATAGAGAGAGGAATGGTTTGATGAATCAATTTCACTCCATACTATTTTTTTACCTGATATAATGGGTGTAATAGATATATTTGGTGTTCCTATTCTACTACTTTTTCCAGTTGCAACATCTTTGAAGTATATATTGAAAGCAAATGGTTCAGTATATTTTATAGACATCCATACTACTCGTGTACCATCTATTGATGCCACAAATGGAGTATTTGTAGAGCTTGCAAGTTTTGATGTAAATCCTGTTGCTAAATTTTTATATTGAAGAGTAAAAACACCAGCATCATCTATTTGCGTCCATACGATCCTTGTTCCAGAAATATCAGGAAATGCTTGGAAACTTGTTGTTGCTGATATTTTAGTGGTATATCCTTTTAACAGATTTTTCATATAGATCCAGTTTTGACCTGATTGAAGTGTCTGTTGCCATACAACTTTTGCTCCGGAAATATTAGGGGATCCCTGGTATATGGTGATGCATATAATTTACCAATAAAATTTGATGCCAAATTTCTTTCATAAATAGCACCTTCTCCTGATACCATTTCCTGCACCCAAACTATTCTAGTACCAGAAATCTTAGCATTATTCTGGTTTAATGATGAATGCATAACTTTACCACTTGTACCTGTTGCTAAATTTTTGTAATAAATCGTTGATTTGTTATTTATGTCATACTGTTCCCATACAACCCTGCTACCCGATATATCCTGATTAGATATAAGTTGTTTTGAAGAATATATTTTAGTTTTATATCCTGTTGCAAGATTTTTATAGTAAATAGAAAATCCTGTTGAATCTTTCTGTATCCATGTTATCTTGTTTCCATCTATATGGGCTGAATTGATGAGGTGGTGTTGATTTAACTGTTTTAACATTATTTAAATGGTTTGGTGGGGTTGTTACAGCTGATGCTGCCCCGCAAAAAATAAATGCAACCCCTATTGTTATTAATAAAATTAATATTTTATTTTGCATTTTCTTTACTCCAAATAAATTTATAATTTATTTTTAAAATATAATTCAAATTAATTGTCTATTTGAAATTTCTTTACTAATATTAGTCTTGATAGTAGTATTTATATTTTTTAATCCCATAATAATAATTTAGCTTACCCCTAGTTTTCTGTTTTATTATTATAAAAATTTTGTATTGAAAAATATTTTATATCAGAATTAGTATTTTTTTTATTTGATAAAAAAAAATGTATAACGCTTTTTTGTTGGGATTTATTATTTCTCTTTAAATGGAGAACTATTTTTAATATGAACCATTATCTGATTTA
The DNA here is from genome assembly GCA_028700095.1 of Methanobacterium sp. GTDB lineage: Archaea > Methanobacteriota > Methanobacteria > Methanobacteriales > Methanobacteriaceae > Methanobacterium_B. The sequence continues at coordinate 4,359 of JAQVTJ010000022.1, forward strand.
AAAGGAAAATAAAAAAAAAATTTGCACATTTTTATAAAATAAGGATTTAGATATATTGGGATTATTAAATAAAATTCTAGTAAGTAAAAAGAATATTTTTTTATATATTTATGGTTTAATCATGTTTTTAAGGAGTACTTTATCTCCTATAGTTTTAATATAATGATATGGTATTAGTTGGCCTTTTACGCTTCCTAGGTTGTCAAAGATTCCGCCATCACCCACAATAAATGATTCTAATTTTTGTTTTTCAAAATTCACATCCATATCTTTTATACGGCCAATTACATTACCAGAAATATCCACAACTTCTTTGCCAATAATTTCTTCTTTTACTCTCATAATATTTTTCCTTTCTAATATTTTATTTTTATATTTTTTTGTGGGGTGGATATTTAATATAATTTTAAAATGCTAGTTCATCATAATATCCAATAGAACAGATTTCCTTGTATATTTGACATTCCTGTCCAAATATAATACCGTCAGTACTTGAATCCGCATCTACCCAGTTATCATCTGGCATGAATTGTGCATATATATGTCCATGTATTGCATTGGAACGATAGTAGTAAACATTTGCATGTTTATATCTTGTTTCCACATCCATATCTAGACTTTTTACCATGGCTACTTCAAGTCGGGATAATTCACAACAATTACCTGTTTTATTGTTTAATACATCATTAAGGGAACATAGTGTATTGTCATGGTCATGCCATTTATAATTTGTTTGGACATAATAGAAAATTGCTTCACATTTATCCCATGAGGTTTCTTTACCTTCTGTAACTTTCTCTGTAAGTTCAATTATCCTCGGATCTTGATATGCATTTTTCCAGTTATATTCATTTGATTGTCCAGAAATAGATATTATTGTATTTGCTGATTTTTCAACTGTTTTCGCTTCTACTGATGATATGTTAGGTGTGTTTTCAGTTATTTCTATTATTTTTCCAGTGTATATTGTGTCAAATATTTTTTTTGTATATATAAATTTATTATATGAATTTTCAAGGTGTATATATCCATTTTTATCTTTCCCGAGATATAATAAAAATGGATTGGTACTATTTTTAACTTGTACCATATCCCCAGGTTTAAGTTTGCCTCTAGTTTTTTTAACTTCTTTTACAACTAGATTCTTGTTATTAATTTTTCCTATCAAATCATTATATTCATTTGCATGTAAATTTAAATTTTTATTATTTTCTTTTATCATATTTCCATATGGCATTATATAAAAAGATGAAATCGGATCATTTTCTAATAATGTCTTAGAATCATATGTTTTATCATAGGTAAAATTAGCAGCAGATGCTCCTACTATAATAGTAGCTGAAAACATAATTATGGAAATAATTGATAAGCTTGACTTTAGAAATTTCATAAATAGTATTACTCCAAAATAGTATTATTATACCATTAGTATTAGACCTAGTTTAAAAGTTTTAATATTTAAACATTTCTAAATTAACTGGATGTTTACACATTATATAATTTACCTATATCTTGGTTAATAATACTTTAAAAAATAGAAAAAAATTTATTTATATAAATCTAAAAAAATAAAATTTATTTGAATTTATTAAATATATCTTTTTATTCAAAGTTTAATCGAATTCCCCCAATTTTTGGGGCTAAAAAGTTATAAATTACAGCTATTAATCCAAATATTAGGAAATATTCAATAAAATATAATAAACCATTTATTACAACAATTATAATATCATTTGTTAAATTTGTTAAATTTGGACTTCCTGATAATGCTAGAGATAATAATGTTATAAAGCCCATGATAATTCCAAATACTCCAAAAACAGCTCCTGAAACAGGTGCTGCTGTTGCCACAACGGGTAAGGATTTTAGTTCATGGAAAGTGTCTGTTATTTTTTCAAATTCCAATTCCATTTTAATGAACTTTGATGCTAATTGATTATAGAATATAGCAAAAATTATACTGCTTATAAATCCAAAGGAGAATACTATTATAGGAAATACTATTATTAAAAGAGCTGCAAGTGACAATTCATTAGTTCCTATACCTAAAGGCAGAGCCCCAATAATATTAGTTGCATCAGGGATTTTATAAATAAAATAATGAATTAAACTATTTATAATATCTGTAAATGGTAAAACTGCAGCTGCAAGAAATAAACCTAATATAAATGCCCATATCCCTTCTATAGTGGCAATTATTAATGCAAATATTTTTATGGGTATTTTAATTATTTTATTACCATTTAAATCAAATTTTAGTCCAGATATTCTATGGGAAAGACTATTGTATAATAGTATGGTGAAAAAACTAACAGCCATAACAATAAAATATGCACTTATGGGTAGAATAATAAGTGATGCTCCCCCTAATCCTGATATAATATCTTTAAATTCTGCAAATTGGGGTAATATCAATAATATTCCTGATAGGAATAATATTAATATTGCATAAATAAATGCTAAAATAGCTGCTGTTGATGAACTTATTAATGTAAATGAAATAATATCAATAGATCTAATTTCTTTTATATTTTCAAGTTTTTTCATATATATTATATATTGTCTTAACTTGTAATAAATTTACTCTAAATATTCCTATTTTTTTATGGTGATAACAGTGCTGTTCATACCAATAAGTCCGGCATAACTTATATCATCAGCTATTTTTTTGTAGTACTTCAATATTTTCAAATGATCCTTCTTCTTTTGTAATATAATTTGAGGGATCAAATTCAATGCCAGGATCTTTAAATGCTATTGTTATATTATTTTCACCTATTTTAAAGAAAATATCAATACCATCTATTTTATTATCATTATATTGTATGGTATTTATAGCCATTTCTTCAACAGACATGCCAATAATCATTGCAATTTTTGGATCCAAATTATTTTCAGTTGCAAAAACCATTAATTTTTCAGATAATCACATAACATCACCCACAGAACTTTTTATTGTAACATCTAAAATAGGAGCATGTTCATGATTTCCAAGCATGAAAAATCCTGTAAGTCTTCCATTTGTGTTTTTGGATATTAAACTTGTTGCAAAAAAGATTAATATAATTGTACCTATCTCTGCTAAAAAGAATGAAATCCAAATTCCATCAGCACCTATTATATTTGAAAGTAAATATGCTGCAGGTATTGGGATTAAAAGACCTTCTGTAATGGATATTAAAAATGAAAGCTTTTTTTGTTGTATTGCCTGTGTATAGAACATTATTAAAAATGTTATACCTGTACCGATAATTTTAAATATTTTACCTAACAACATATAATTCGGGTCTTCTTTACTGTAATTTAGATGATGCTTCATTTTTATGACCAAATAAATATATGTAAGCACCAATATTTAAATTTAACGGTTTAGAAGGCCCATTACGCTCACAAAATAACCTATAAAATCTATTATAAAAAATACGAAACAAAAATAACCACAAACAACTAAAAAAAGCAATTACAAAGCTTCAAAAAAAGAAAAAAATCTAAGACCCTAAATTTTTTTTATTTCATATATTATCCACAAAAGAGTTACAAATGGTCCATATGGGGGTTTAAAATCCAAAAATAAATAATGAGTAAAATAAATGGTTAGTAAAAGAATTAGAATATTTTTATAATAATTATATACATTTTGGTTACATGTTATAATTTATTTAGTGCTGATTTTTTTTAAATTTTCAAACTTGAAAATCATTTGAGATAGATTATTGATCATATTTTTTTTTTGTTTTATTTCATATTCATCTGTAAATTCAAATTTTACAAGATTTTTTTTATAATCTATAAGACAATTTAACTTATCATAACATGAGGAATCATCCCAAACTTTAATATTATCACATTCATTGCATAGGGAAAAAGATTTTAACATAATCATATTAAATGTAAATCCCTTTGAAGTTGCATAGTTAACCATAAATAGTTTATCTCCAATTTAGCCAGGATGAGGTATAAAGTTTATAAATTAAATATTAATCTGTATTTGATGTTATATGATCAAATAGCTCGGGATATTTTGATCGAAATATTTTTGGGCTAGATTTAATTTGTTTATTTATTATTTGTATAGATTTTTGGGATAGTTTCAGTTGGGTTCCATTTAATATTGTATTATGTTCATCTTTAACTATATCATATACATTTTTAAATTCTTGTATTTCTTTCAGAGGATCTAAATTTAACCTGTTTTGAATCTCTGAAGCTTTTTTCATCTTCTTTAATACTTCAATAATATCAGGATCAATATTTTCTTGTGTTTTTAGTGTGTCAATTCTTTTTTGTATATCTTCAATTTTTGGAAGGGAATAGTTTTTATTTTCCATTTTTTTGTATATATCTGGTAGTCCTATTCCCAATGGAGCATAATTATTATCTAGATATTCAGGTTCTTTTATTAAGGAATTTTTAGTTTCTAAAATACTAAACTTTTTTGTAAATATTTTTTTAATTTTTTCATCCATTTCAATCACTACAAAATATAATAAGATTTAGTTTAATACTAATTTAATCAACATAACAGATTAACCCTTCTATTATTCGGGTATAAAGTAGAATTTTAATATAAATTCCCAATTTATTTATTTTTTACAAGACCATATTGTCAAAAGTATATTTATTTAATATACTTCTAAAAAAAAGAGGAATATTTTATTAATTTTTTAAAGGATTTGTTAAGTCAGGTTTCAATCATTTATTATGGGTATTGTAAAATAGAATGTTGATTCATGTCCTGGTTCTGATTCTACCCATATTCGCCCACCATGATGGTTTATAATTTTCTGTACTATTGAAAGCCCTATACCTGTACCAGGATATTCTTCTTTTGTATGTAATCTTTTAAATACTTCAAATATTTGATCCACGTAATCTGGTTTAATGCCTATACCATTATCCTTAATAGCAAATATCCATTTTCCTTCCTCTTTCTTAGCAGATATATGAATTTCAGAATGTTTTTTTCCTTTAAATTTAATTGCATTGGTTATTAAATTTTGGAATACTTGTAACATTTGGTTTTCATCAGCAAAAATTGTCGGAAGATTTTTGCGGGTTATATTAACATTATTTCCCGTTATGGGAATAGATAAATTAGAAATAACTATATCTACAACCTTTTCAAGATCTACATTTCCAAACTTTTTAGCATCATTAGTTACCTTTGAATATTCAAGAAGATCTTCTATTAACTGTTTCATACGTTTTGCATTTTCAACAATATAGTTAATAAAATCATTTGCATCATTATCTAAACTATTTTTATAACGTTTTTCCAATAATTGTGAGTAGAGTGTAACCATTCGTAATGGTTCTTGAAGATCATGTGAAGAAACATATGCAAATCTTTTAAGTTCTTTATTAGAACGTTTCAATTCATCCACAGTTCTTTTTAACTTTTCATCTCTTTGTTTACGTTTACTAATATCATGAATCGAAGCTAATATACTGGTTTTTTTCCCCTTTTGATCAGATTTTTTAACATTAACCTCAACAGGTAGATATGTTTTATCCTTACATAAATAATATAAATCACCAAGGTAATGACCATCTTTTAGTAGTTTATTACAAAAATCCTCTCGGCTAGAATTTTCAAATCTTGTTTGTAGAAGATCACCAGAATGTCTTCCTATTACTTCTTCTTCAGTCCATCCTAACATTTTTTCAGCTATTTTATTCCAGTAGATAATATTGAAATTATCATCTACAGCTATAATGCCATCTTGAACCCTTTATAAAATATCTGCCTGGAATAAAAGCTTTTCTTCTATTGCTTTACGTTCAGTAATATCCATATACATTGCTAAATTATTTGTATGCACACCTTTACTATCATATATTGGACTTGCACTTACTAATGTCCATAATTCTTTACCATCTTTACGAATAAATTTCAATTCATAAGACTCTGAAAGTCCTTTTTCCCGATTTTCAACCTTTTTATTCATTATATTATGTTGATTTTTTTCCAAAAGAAATAGGGCATCTGTTCCTAATAATTCATCTTTTGAATAGCCTAACATTTCTACCATTTTATTATTGACAAATGTTACTATTCCATAGGTATTTGCCATCATAATTCCTTCATTAACTGTTTCAACCATTTGCTGATATTGTGTTCCTGTTTCATATATGTCTTGTTCCCAAGGTAACATCCATTTTCCTTCACTTCTAATGGATGAGACCAAGGCCATAAGCATATAAATAGCCCCTAAATACAGGGTTATACAGCCAACCCGATTTATAGGATCTCCTAAAATGTTTTGTATTGAAATTCCGAAAAAACCAACAGCAATTAATCCTAGACCATAAGCATATAAACGGCGAAATATTAAATTTCCAATATTATTATTTTTTAAAATTAAAACAGATGATATTGAAAAGAATATAGTCGCAATAAAAAGAAATAACCTGTCTACAATAGTTAAACCATTACTATGTATTAAACAAAATGGAAGCGGATGATTATATACTGTATAGAATAAAACAGAAATTAAAGCCATAACTAATATATAACAAATTAATATAGTCTATTTAGAGCCTAAATATTTTAATTTTCCTCTATTATTTAATAGGGTGCTTAATAAAATGAAAAATCCAGAGATACATGCTGAAATATTATAAATATGGATGTTGGGATTGATTCCATTACCCATAATAGAAAATCCTGTTAATAAACTTCCAAAACCTAAAGTTAAAGCACCAAACCCTAGAAGCATGATGGTGGCAGTAGGTTTTATCCAATAATTAATAACACATAAAATTGCTATAAAAAACATTGGAATTGTTAAAGAGGTAATATTTAAGGATGAAAAAATTGTAAAAGGATGCCAAACCATATTTAACCGTAAAATAGCTAGGATACATATTAATATTAATAAAACTGGAATTGGTGAAAAAATTAAATATCTAGTCCAAGCATCTTTAAAGTCATAAGTTGATGATATATTCATTTTGATTCAGTGTCTCCAATGAAAAACATAAATTTTTTTTTATCCTCTTATTTAATTTAAATTGCAACTATATATTTTTTCTCACCAAAAAAAAATGTCATCTTTTTTTACTTATATAAAATTTATATAAATAAATTATTAAATTAGTAAATAAGTAGATAAATAATATTTTTATAAAGACTTAATTTCCTTAAAAAGTGTTATACTAGGAATTATTTCAGAATTTTTAGTGTTATTAGTAGTTTAATAACTATAAAATCTTTAAATCTAATAAATTTATCCGTTTCCATGACGATTATTGTTTTTGGGATTATTTTAATTACTTTATTGGTTTTTATTGGAGGTTTATTTACAATAACAATCAAAAAAAAAATTATCCTTAGATATAAAAAAAAAGAAATTATAATATTATTAAAAAAATATTTGAAGATAAAAAGTTAAAATTAATATAAAACAATCCATTTTTTAAAATCTAATACAAACCAAACAACTTAATATAATCTGTAAAAATTTAGCACACTACATAATACAAATGCTTAGTATATTAATTTTTTAAAAATCCATAACTTTTTTTATATAATAAAAAAATATTTAGCCCTGTAAATAATAAATTAATATTTTTCTAAATTTTCACCAACGAGTCTTATGAAAATTAAAAAAAAATATAAAAAATTATAGCTTAAATAAGTCTTAAAAATATTAATGATATAGATTTTATTAGACCAATGGAAATTATGGGATTATCTATTTTTAATTGAATTTTTTTTTATTTATTCTAGTTTTAAGACTTCAAAGAATAATTTTTTAAATTCATCTATAAATTCTTTTGGGAAGGTTAATCCTACACAGATTATAAGTACACCTGTACCTAAAACCATATTTGCATTGTTAGGATCTTCAATAAGTTCTTCATCATAAACTAGTTTTACTTTAACTTTTTCTTGAAGAAAATCCCAGAGTGTATTCTTTTTATGATCCATACATTTAATTTCTATGTTATTTCTTAGTGCTAGCTGTAAAAATTTCTTCCAATCTTCAAAGTCACAGAATTCTATCCAAACTAATCCCTTATAATCAATGCAACAGTTACATGTTTCTATTTTCCAGTGAAAAAAGTTCTTAATAATATCTTCCATTCCTTTATCTACCCTAATAGTAAATTCATCATCAATTTTTATTTCAACTTGTTTATGTTCTTCCATGTTTATAGTGTATATTATTCTAGCTATCTACATGTTTTCATAACCCATATAAATTGAGACTTTCCAATACTATTAACTCAAATACAATTTTCTAACATTTTTTTTTATTAAATATTTTTATACTATTATATTACAATTTATTAAAAATAGTTCTAATCTGTCTGATAAAAGAAGGATATAATTCTAGACATGTTTAAATGATTAGTGGTGTTGTATTAGCACTATGGTAGTCCCATTCGGATCTTCTAAGAATGCTAGGGTTCCGATTATTATCTGTGTAGGCTCTTTAGTGATCTTGGCACCTTTAGATTTAAGTTTTTGCACTGTAATGTTAATGTCTTCAACTTCCATTCCCACTGAAAACAGACCAGTTTCATTTTCTGTATTTTTTATGAGTTCTATCATAGTATTTCCTCCCCCTTTAAGTAATGTGATTATTAATCCAGGGTAAGGTTTGTGTTGACTATCTATTTCAAGTCCCATAACTTCGGTATAAAATTTAATTGACTCTTCCACATCCTCAACAATAATTGTTACATATTTAACTTTCATTTCATCACCAATTATACACAATTTATCATCAATTATTTAATATTAATATAAACTTATTAACATAGATATGCCCTAATAAGGATGAATAATAACATATTTTAATTTTCCAAACTATTATAATTACCATATTTTTTTGTTACTGCTTTCATATTTGAAGCCACAAAAAAAATATTAACCCATTAAAATAATATTATATATATTAAAGTATGAGGTGAAAAAAAATGGCAAATCCTATATTGGCTTTAATTATATCTTTCTTTTTACCAGGTATTGGTACAATTTATGCAGGAAATATAGTCAAAGGCATAATAATTTGTATATTAGCATTAATACTAGGATCCTTGGCAACAATATTTTTATTGGGAATCTTTGCATATATCCCCTATATCTTGCTCTGGATTTATAGTATGTACGATGCTTATACATTTGCTAGTTCTGCATAAACTGAAATATATTCTCCACTTTTTTTATATATTTATTTTAATTTTGGATAAAAAAAATTTTTAATTTAAAAATTTAAGTGTATATTGAAAAATTATAATTATTTGAGTGTAGAAAAAATAGTTCCAAATTTTAATAATTGCTTATTTTCTTGGAATTTTTAATATTTCCATATAATTAGTATGATTAAAAAAATTTTATAAACTTTATAAAATATTTTCATAACATAGAATTTTTATATTAGTATTACTAATATTGTGTACATTTTTTAGTCCCAATATTAATAATCCCTAAAATATCTTATATTAAGATTTAACCATTAAATATGGGTTATCATATTTTGTAGAATATATTATTTTTATTCGTTATAGTACACTATAACGAATAAATGTTTAACATCTTTTTTTTTTAAATCTGGAAATTTGTAAAAAATCCTCGAAATATTCATATTTAATATGCTAGGTATATATGTACCAACGGCTTTATGGTGCTTCTGAAGTTTTTTTATATATTTAAAAAAAATTTATAGTAAATACAAACTTTTTCTTCCTTTAATTGTTATACATTATAATATATGATCACAAAAATTCTATGTATAATACAGAGTTACACAAAAGGAGAAAGATGTGTGGAGTCAAGATCTTCTAGTGTAGATCTGTAGTGGTTCGAATCATAACCTAGGCTTTTATCTAATTTTTCCTAAATTGAATGTCATAAAATTTAATCTCTAAAATAAAAGAAATATAAAAAAAATTATAAATGTAGATTATATAAGATAAAACTGATTATTTAGAAGAGAACTGTCACTATTTTCACATGTTTTTTTAAAATAAATGAGAATTTATCAATTATAAACAGTTGGTTCTAGGATAGTATTAGAAAATATAAAAAAAGGAAAATATCTCCCTAGTAATGTATTGTAATAAAGTAATAAAATGTTCAGATATAAATTAAAAATTGGTTAATATTTACTCTACAGTTGAAATATAATTCTTAGTATATACATAAACAATGTAACAATACTTATTTTAGACATGAAATACAATATTAATATTCTAATTATTATTTAAAAAAAATAAGTTAAATATTTTGCAGGGAGATAAAAAAATGGGACTAATTGATTCATTAACAAAAAAAACCACTAAAGAATTGAAAAAACAGGTTAAAGATAAAGGTGGGAAAGAATTAGAGAAAAGAGCTACAAAAGAGCTTAAAAAAAGGCTTAAGATTTAATTATATTTATTATACATATATTTTTTTTAAATTTAATTTGTAAAAATATAATATTTTAGTATTATATTACAATATTAAGGAATTTGTTTTAATTATTTTATTAACTTTACTTTTATTTAAGATAAATTTCGTTGTATTAAATGATATAATTTGTATGTGAAATAGTGAATATAGATATAAAATATTTTTGGATCATCTTTTCTTGAAATAGATGTAACATCATATTTAAATTTAGATAAACTCTTAAAAATTATAAAAGTAAATTTAAATTTTCATTTAAAAAATATGATCGAAAAGATTAAATAATCTGCCTATAATATTTATAATATCTATGTGTTTTAATTGGTTTTTGTATGGGGGAATTATTAGGATTAAGAAATATTCAGTTTTAAAGAATTGCTTTATAATTTTTATTTGTGCAATAGTCATTGTTAATATTAATTGTATGGCTGTGTGTGCTGTTATGGACGAAAATATAAATAATGGAGTTAAAGTGGATGGTTATTATGAGTATAAACATCCATTTATCCAAGAACTAGCCACAATATTACTAAAAATATTAGTGACACCCAAAATAATGAATTCACTCAAAACTTTAAATTTATTCCAAATATTAAAAATTCATCAAGGCTTGATATTTGTAAAGCAGTTTTTACATGGATGCGTGAAAATATAGTTTATGAAAAACCAATGTATTTTAATTCTAAACATTATGCAGTGGAAACTGCTAAGTTAGGGAAGGAAATTGTTGTGATCAAGCAAGGTTATTTATTGCACTTTGTAGGGCAGCTGGAATACTTATGATGCTATTGAATTTGATTATTCAGGTGCTGTAGAATTTGCCGGGGGAACAATATTAGGACATATATGGCCTGTGGTAACACTGGAAAATGGCACCCAAATAATTTGTGACACCTCGTCTAAAAGCAGCAAATTAGGCCATCCTACATGGAAAAATAAAGGTTTAATATCTGAAAGTTATGAATTGAAAATGTAAATAATATTAATTTTTTAATATTTTTAATAAATAAATTCTCAAAGTTCCTTCTTTTTTTTATGATTTATAATTTTTTTAGGGGATATGATTGATTTTATAGGTTTTAAATGGTTTGTAAAAATTGTTCTATATTTTATAAATTGTAATTAAATATTAATCATATTAGAATAAAATTTTAATAATTAAAATATTGCTTTAGATTATTTTTTTTAGAGAATATAACAAACTTTTTGTTCATTTTAATATTCAATATAAAACATCCATTAATATTAATATTATTACTTTTATTTGTTTGTAATAAAAAAAATTATTTTTTTTTAACTATTGTGTACGGTATTTATGGATTACAACTAGTGTAAGAGCTGCTAAAACAATACCAATACCATTAGGTGTTAATATAAAGTAATCGCTTTTAAGAGATCCATAAACTGTCCAAAAAAAACAATTAAGAAACATCATTAGATAAACTATAAATGATACATTTGATGATGTTTTAGTTTTTAATATATTCTTAATTTGATCTACAGTGCTTGTGTACAATGCTAAAGAGAAAAAACATGCAATTAAACCTATATACTCCAATATTTCCATTATATTATCCTCCTATTATACTCCATTATCTATATTATTATCCAAATTCTAAGTTAATAGAAAATAGAACCATTTTTTTATAAATTATCCAATTATAAGACTTTGTTTCATGTTTAAGGAAATAAAATCTACTTAAATTAGGTTTATCTAATATTAACCCTTTTAATATTTCATGAAATTCTAAAGAGCACTTATATATTAATGTGGAAATAGTTAAATTTTACCTTTAAATAGTGATCTCAAATTTTTTTTTACACTTATTTATGTTATAAATAATGTTTTAGCTAAATTGAATAAAATTAGTTAACAAAAGAGTAGTATAGCTGGATTTTATGGATATATATTAAAAATTTATATTGAATATTAAAATTTTAAAAATTATACATTTCCACAATTATATCTCATGTGTCTGATTATATTAAATATCATTGAAGTTAATATGTTTTATAGTAAATAATTATATTATTTAAACTTGGAGATTTATGGATATGAACACTACGATAAACAATATTTTGGAAATTAGTAGATGGACAAGTATTGCCATTGGAATATTTTTAGCTATGTTATGGGGAAATGATCCTGTTCAACAGTTTAGTATAATAACAGCTTTTGCTGTCATATTCATTGCAGGTTTAACAGGTATTGAAAGTATATTCTTTAGTGAAAGTGCATCTGAGCAATCAGGATACAAAGGTGGAAGGGAATACCAACGACAATCTGGAGCAAATAATATTGCTCTTGCAATTACAGCCATACTTGTATATCTGTTAGGGTGGGGTTACTATGCTCAGCTAACTATAATGTCGGTTTTAATAATATTCTTAGCTCTTTCTGGAACCAACCATGCATATAGTGCTATTAAAGAATCTAACCATACCATTAAAAATATGTCACGTCCAATTATAACCATTGTATTTTTAGTAATGCTTCTATTCTTTATGCTAAATTCCATTTATTACCCATTAACATAGAAGAACATAGAAAAACCTATTGGATTTAATGAACATATCTATTCTAGCTAATGTGAATTATTAATTTATTAAGGAAAATTAACAATTTTTTTGGTAAATCCCAAATCTTTTTTTTTAGATAAAATTATATTTTTTTTTATTTTTTTTATTGCTAATAATAAATTTATACATTCCAAAATATAGAATTATAATTATGAATTTACTAAGTAATATCTAAATCAATTAAGAAAATTTTTAATGTTAGTTATATAGATTTTAAAGCCAAAAATACAGTCCAAGAATATATTAATGGCCAGAATAATTACATTTGAAAGATGGTATCATATGTTAAAATACATATTGTGAAAATAAAGGAATAGATATATATAAAAAGTATCATTTTTTTTTATTAAATTTTTAATATGATCTTACAAAAATATTACTAAATAGTCTACATAAAAAAAATAATATTATAGGAGATTAAAATATTGAAGTTTAAACAATTATCCCTCTTGATTTTAGCTGTTTTAATTATAGTTACAACTATTGTTATACTCCAATATTCTACAGAGATTAGTTCTAATTCCAATAATAATCTGCAAACAATAGGATCTGTTGTTTATATTGAAAATGGTGTTTCCGGTGTTGTTATAATCAATGATCCATTCCTTAATATAAAAACTACAATCAATGTAATTTACCAGCCTATAGATACAGGTACAGGTTTTATTGTAACTAACAATGGATATATTATAACAGCATTACATGTTGTAGGTGATCTTGAATCATCTGATACAAAACAGCTTAAAATATTAAATAATAGTAGTATACAACATTATATAGAATTAAGTGTTGTTGAAGATTATATAGCTCATGAAAATCCTGAGTTAGGATATAAACTTGGAACTTCCTCAGCTGATCTGAATGATACAATTGATATATTAAAACAAAGAGGTCTTCTTTTTGTTAGTTCAAAACAACAAGTTATTAAAGTCAAAATCCCAAATATTAACCAAAACTTTACTGCAAAACTTGTGGATATGGGAAATCCTAATTTAGGGGAAGATATAGCACTTTTAAAACTAAATACAAATCTTAATAATTTATCTACACTAAATATTAGTTCAAAAAAGCCAATAACCCTAGAAAAAATCCATATATGTGGATATCCAGGTTCTAATGATTCTGATCCAGATGATGCTCCGATAGAAATAAAACCGTCTGTTTCATATGGATTTTTAACCACAGCAACAGCTATAAACAATACAAACACTAATAATAATCCTACCCTCCAATCAATAATTGAAAATATTTTTAACTGGATTATAATTTCTTTAAAATCTCAAACTGTATATAATAAATCCACTTATTATGGTACTACTGCTGTAACAACTCATGGGGAAAGTGGAGGCCCTGTTTTTGATAAATATAATAATGTATTGGGTATTATTATTTTTGGAGTGGAAACAGTTGATATATACAAAAAGCAGATTAAAATAACATCCAGTCTTTTTATATCTTCAAATTATATTATGCAGATTTGTAAAAAGAATAATGTTTCAATAAATATTATTTAATCCCAATAATTATGTATTTTATAAATAAAATATGTTATATATCAATATGAGATAAAGTGAGGATATAAAAATATTTAATTAATTTATTTTACTAATTAGATTTTATTTCAATTTTTTACTTTTTTTTAGATTTTTATATTTATCAGATTTTTTTTCAAGTGTAAGAACATCCTGGTATATTTCAGCCCATATTTCTGCTTTTAGATTATTATCAGATCGATTTTTTATTTCTTTACATCTTTCCTCAATTTTATCTAATTCTTTTTGATATTCAATTTCCAAATATTGTTGGTTTAATTGTTCTAACTTTTTTTCTACTCTTTTTATGTCATTGTTGAGATATTTAAATTCCAAGTTTTGAATCCTCCCTACTAAATCATGATAAACATATATATTATGTTTATTTTCATTAATTAAATTAATGATAATAAATATTTAGAAAATAAATTTAATAGTTACTGTAAAATAGTTAAATATCTCCCAAAATATTGATTTTTTTTTTTTTAAGTGTAATAATCTTATTATTTCCTACATATTTTTCTAGCTTTTCTTTTTGTTTGATATTTATTAAAACATAAATATGTTTTGAATATGAATGGGAAAATTTTGGTTATAAAACCTTCCATATTATTTGATACATCATTTAATAGGTCTATAATTGGTAATTCTTGAGGACACTGTCTTTCACATCTCCCACACTTGGTACAATTAGATGCATAGGCTATTTTACCATGTATAACACTTAAACCCATTGCATATCTGATCTGGGTTTCTATTTTGTTAGTGGGAAATATATTTGCAGAATCATAAATCTCGAAACATTTGGCTATATCAATACTACAAGGACATGGCATACAGTAACCACATCCGGTACATCCTGTTTTCATAAGAGTTCTATATTTATCTCTTACTTTTCCTATTATATCTAATTCATCTTCTGTAAGTGAATTAGGCAGGGTTTTAGCTGCTATTTTAAGATTTTCTTTGATATGTTTCTTTTTGTTCATTCCTGAAAGAACACATGTTACTTCAGGATGGTTTAATACCCATCTTAAAGCCCATTCTGCGGGGGTTCTTTTTACTTTAGATTTGTCCCATATTTTCTGGATTTCGGGAGGCACTGTCTGTGTGAGATTACCTCCTCTACATGGTTCCATGACTATTATTCCTAATCCCTTTTTTGAAGCATATTTTAAGCCTGCGGGTCCTGCTTGGGTTTCTTCATCTAGATAATTATATTGGATCATACAAAAATCCCAATTATATGAATCTACAATTTCTTTGAAGGTTTCTTTATCTCCATGGAATGAAAAACCTGTATTTTTTATTTTTCCAGCTGTTTTAATCTTATCTAGAAAGGTTAATATATCTAATTCAACCATTTTATTCCAGTTTGCTGCATTAAGACTGTGTAGCATATAGTAATCTATATATTCAATTTTTAAATTGTTAAGTTGTACCTTGAAAATATTTTCAATATCTTCTTTGGTTTTAACATTCCATGGCGGAAGTTTTGTGGCTATTTTAACCTTCTCCCTATAACCATCTTGAAGTGCTTTTCCAATTAATGGTTCATTCATATAGGCTATTGCTGTGTCTAAATAGTTTACACCCTGATCTATGGCATATCTTATTTGTTTAATGGATTTTTCTTCATCTGTTCTACCATTTTTAGAGGGTAATCTCATTGCACCATAACCTAAAACCGATATTTATCATTATTCCTCTCTATTTTCCGAT
>JAQVTJ010000023.1 GCA_028700095.1 Methanobacterium sp.
TTTCGATTTTTAATGTTTTGGAAAGTTTTGGGAGGGTTGTTTTGGTATATATTTATTAAATTTCTTTAAGCTTAATCTTATTTTGCATAATTAAAAAAAACCAATTACAAAGTTTCAAAAAAAGAAAAAAATCTAAAAATATTATAGGAAATTTTTATATAAAAATTCTGTTATTTTTATAAAAATTATAGAAATATGTGTAAATGTAGTTGGTTGGTATATATGGAATGATCAATTAAGATATGTTTTGTTAAAAATTAAATTTATCTAAAAAAATATATTATAAAATATATTGTAAATCTATAATTTTTAGTCCAAAAAATTATTTTTAAAATAAATTAAGACAAAAATATCATTTAGCAGATATAATTAATATTTTTTTAGATTCATTATAAAAATATTATAACTATAGAAAATTTTTTTATTTTTTTTATAACGTAGATATCAAAAATTAAATATTATTCTATTATATTTTTTTGGTAGAAAAAAAGATATTAGTTCTAAATTATACGTTTAACAAAATTTGATATAAACTATGAAAAAATATAAAAAAATAGGGATGAAAGTAGGATAAACCACCACTTTGACATGATCCCATTTTTTTTAAATATTGCCTATATCTGAAAATATATGTTGTATTGTACCTATAGCATTTTTTACCGTGTTTATAATGCTGTTTAGATAATTTAGTGCATTGTTTTTGATGGTATTAGTTATATCTATTGTGTTTTTGGTATTTGTTTGATTGATATTAGGTAAATTTGGCATAACATACTATGTAGTTTTAGGTATCTTTCCGTGGTCAATCTTATTACCCTGAGCTTTCATATGATCTTTTATAGTAGGATTTGATTTTTATTTCTGTGGTGTTGGATTGTGTTTTTCCATCGTTTGCTGTGTATGTGAGGTTATAATTTCATATATATCCATTTTTAGGTGCTTATGTGTATTTTAAATTGTTTAAGAGGTTTATTGTTCCATGTAGAGTATTGGATTATTTTATATGTTAAATCATCATCATCTTGGTCTGTTGCTTTGAGTTGTCCTGTTAAATTGTTTTGTGTTTCAATATCAAAAGTCATATTAGTTGATACAGGTGCAGGATTAAATGGATGCACAATAACAGTCACAGCTGCTGTGTTAAAATTCCCATAACCATCACTTGCTATGTAGATGAATGTGTCAGTTCCAATAAAACCTTTATTAGTGTGTATATCCATGTTCCATCTTTTGATAATAAGAGTTCACCATGAGCTGTATCTGTAACTATCTTATAGTATAATTCATCTCCATCTTTATCAATTGCATTTGCTTTTGCATATAAAATATCATTCTGTTCCACATCAGCAGTTAAATCACTGACAACAGGCAAAATATTTACAGCACCATTATTATGGGTTTTAAAGTCTGCTTCTAATGCATCACATTCAGCTATAAATGTTTTTTTATTTTCTGTAATTGTGTTTAACTCAGAATCGACTGTTCCATAAATAATACCACCTGCAATAAGAAGAGCACTACCAACGGCGAACAAAAATAATGCAATAATTGTTAATTTTGCTATAATTACTGCATTTGCTGCTACCAAACCAGCGGGTAATCCTCCCAATAACACTAATAAGCCTGCCACAATAACCTGTAATCCATACATACACATGAGGATACCCAGAATTAGCATCCCTACACCTGTCAGACCACCTCCTACTCCCATTAAAATTGTTCCTGTAGGCTTTTCATCATTTTTTCCACTAATATTGGTATCATAAGTGGCAGTATTAGTATCTCTATAATTTTTAAGCCCAAAACTTTGAATAGTAGCTATATAATCTGTTTGAGGTGAAGTAGAATTAACTATAGTCTGTTGTATATTAACAGCAGCAGATTCAGGTAATACTTATAATGTAAATTTTTATAAGAGGATATTGGCAACATTACTGCTGTTTCTTTTCCTCCTAAAAATAATAATGTATCTTTAGCAGGATTCATACCTAAATATTGTAAATATACATAGTTATTATGGGAAAGAGAATATTGGACTATATCCCCATTATTTAAATTTTCAATATTCTTAATGTATATTTTGTCTTAAATTGTGATGTTAATTCATTAGCAATGAGATTAGCATTAGACGCTGCGTTTCCTAAATTATAATCATCCTTCTTGAGGGTGGAAATTGTTTCTAATTTTAATGATTCAAAAGCTGATTGAAGATTTTGATTACCATTATTTCCGGTATCATTTGCAAATTGTCCTGTATTTTTAGCATTATTATCTAATGTTTTAGATAATGCATCTATTATTTTGGATTCAGATTGAATTCTATGGGGACCTTCATTTATATAATAATTCCATCTCCAGAATTGATACAATCACATTATTCATACCATTAATTGTGTCTTGGATTATACTAGCATGATATTTAATAGCATTACCTGTTTCTGAGATTTTATTTTTATTATCTAACAAACTTTGTTGGCTTTGTTTTATATTATCAGTTTTGGGGATACAAGTGAACTGGTTGTAACTGCTACTGCTGGGACACGTGTAACTATTAAAAAACATATATAAATTATTAAAATATTTTTTTTCATCCCACATCTCTCCTTCTTTACACTAATATATATATTTGTAATACAGCTTAACTCCTAATATATTCTACCATTAAAAATGTAGATCTAATAAATTGATGGACATATATTTTCTCTTACATTCAATGGATCTGGAATAGCTGGTGCAGTTTCATGGAACTATCGTAACATAAAACAATAAGATATATATATGGTGAAGTAAAATGTAAACTTAACTTACATATAATATGATTAAAATAATAGGTGATTGTTTTATGTATAAACGTCAATTAATTGGTTTATTTTTAATAGCGATATTTGTTGGATCTCCATTTGCAAACGTTGTTTCTGCAGCTGAAACCGTGAGTTATCAAAATACAAAAACAGCTTATACTGATACTTGTGGTTCAATAACTCTTCAAAAAGTTTTAAAAGATCATGGTATACAAGCATTATTAGAAGAAATAGATCAATTATCTAAAGCAGATGAAAGTGGTACTACTATGTTAAATTTGATAAATGCTGCGAAAACTAAAGGACTAAATTTAGTAGGAAAAAAGTATCCACAATGCATTTACAGGAAGATGATATAGCTCTTATTAAATTTGAAGATGAAACCCATTATGTGGTTATTTTAAATGTAAACACCGAAGAAGTTACTATTTATAATCCTTTTCCTTCCGAAGAGTATGGCAATGAAATAACAATACCTTTTGAATACTTTGAAGAAGTGTATATGGGTTACGCTATTACAAACGAAGAAAATATTCATGGTAAATATGTATCGCAAGAGCAGTTAGCGCAGTTAAAAGGTAAAGGGGGACTAAGTGAGTTAATTAAGGAAGGTATCAAATGGGTTTTAAAAAATGCTACTAAAGTGTCAAAAAAACAGTTAAAGAATGAAATGGCTAAAATCACTAAACAACTCAATTCTCTAAAAAAGAAGATGCAAAACTCAGTAGGAAGAGTTAGTGAGGAAATAGCTTTACAAATGGCCTATGATGAATTGAAGCACAGGTATGATGACTTGCATCACATATACTGTGAGAGGTTTGGTTGTTAAAATTACTAAAAATACTCTTAAGAAATTTATTTTACTTTTTTTTGAGCATAAAATAATGCCATAGGAGGATTTTATGTATGGAGTTTAGTTTTTTGGTTAATGCAAGGTTAGGTAAAAATAATTGGTGGAGATATCTTTTAACATTAATAGTGATCTTTTTTGGTTTAATGACAGGATTATTATTTTATGAGTCTTTCAACAGTTATATAAGTTTGCCCGGAAATATTAATGAAGTTTTAGATATTGGTACTAATATAGTTACTATATTTTTATTGGTTTTTTTGTTTGTATCGGTTTATAAAATCCATAAAAGAAGTCCTATGAGTATTTTGACTTCTCATAAAAGTATACAATGGAAAAACATGTTTAAAGGAGCCTATATATGGTTTTTTTTGTTGTGTTTCTTTACTGTGGTGGATTTTATAATGCATCCAAAAAGCTATACTTTTACTTTTAGCCCCAACACCTTTGGATGGTTAGTGTTGGCTGCAGTATTAGGTCTTCCCTTATTAGCATTATTAGAAGAGGTTATTTTCCGTGGGTATTTATTACAGGCCATTGGTGTTTTGACCAGAAGACCAATAGTACCATTAATTATAACATCAGTTATTTTTGGTTCTATGCACTATTTGAATGGAATAAACCAGACTGTCGGTATTTTTAATGTTATTGTTTGTGCTTTATTTGGTTTAATGTTAGGAGTAATAGTCATAGGAGAAGGTGGTTTAGAAACAGCTATAGGTGTTCATTTGACTCAAAATTTATTTGCGTCAGTAATTTGTAGTAATCCCACAGATATATTTGGAGCTATACCTTCAATAGTAAATGTTTCCAAAGATAATAATTTGCCATTAATTATGTATACACCGGATATAGTATTGGTAATAGCTCAGATAGTTTTATTTTGGTTGATACTATTTTGGGGAAAAACAGATTTAATAAAAGAAATTTTGAGTTGGAAAAACCATTAACTTATTTTTTTTCACTTGCAGTTTTGGTATTTAAGGGTATTGTTTCGAGTGATTAGATTGTTTGGAAAGAAGTATGGGTTTAGTTTGTTTTTCCCTATTTTGGTGTGTACTTTGTTTTATTTGTGGTATCTTTTGTTTTTGGTAGATATGTGTTATGTGGATATGGAAACTTAACAACATACTTAACAGACCCTGTAACAACTCTTCAACTATACTACAGTAACAGTTCAGTAGCATTATAGTAAAAAAATGCAAGTAAATAAAAGATACAGTACAACATCATAGTATATTTCTAAATGTCAAAAAATGTCACATAAATGTTACTAATTAACATATAATCTAAAATAAATATTATAATCTCTAGGAACGATTACTACAAAATTAAGCTGACAATCATCTAGTATTTTTTGCATAAAAAAATAAAAGGATAAAATAATTATGAAATTTGATAAAAAGAGTTTGATGAGATTTTTAAGTGGGAAAAAATTTATTTTATCTCTGTTTTTGATCGCTATTGTTAGTTTTGTGGGTGTTTGTATTTTTAGTGGAGTTATATCTACACCGTGGTCTAATTCATTGTCTTTTTTTGATGGGCTATCATATATACCGGAAGGTTATTTGAGTGTGGATAATAACACTACAAGTGTTGATAAGACATTTATATACCAAAATATATATAATTAAGTGCTAAAATAAACAAATTCATAGCTGCTTATTATAATAAATAAAAATCTTTGATAAATAAACAACTAATAAATCATTCTATCAAGTTCTTTAGTATACCACCCTCCACATAAAGATAATAATTTTCCCAAACCCAATTAAATTGATCATGGAAAACTTTATACGTATATATGTGTTTAATTAGGTAATATGATTTTACTAAAAAAAAGAATAGATTTTATTATACAATCCCACTAGAATGATAAAAAAAGAAGTAAAAAGAAATTATTATTAAATATTTTTTTGGATTATAAAATAAAATATTATAAATAACGTTTTTGAAAGTAGGAGCATAGAAAATAAAGGAAAAGTTTAGGATATTATCATATTTTATCCATATGCACTGTTTTAAGTTTATTATTTGTATCTTCTATTATATTATATCTATTGTAAAGCCAGAAATCAAGAGCACCAGCTCATATTTGTGGGTGTGTAAATAAATTTTGTTATAACCATTTTCTCTGCAAAATTTCTCACCATAACGAACCAAAGCAGTGGTAACTCCATTTCTTCGCTATTTTTTATGTATAAAAACTCTCCATATACTTGCAGTAGTTTATGGAGTATATACATTTTTTAGTTGGAAATCTTTATCATAAGCCCTTATACCCCCAGTACCCATAATTTATCCTATTATATTGTTTAACAAGGAATAAATTATTATTTTTAGGTTTAATATAATAATTTTCCATATCTATTATATCCTGATGATATTTTGGTATAAATCCATAACCATATTCTTCTCTTATCATATTAAAGATGAATTTTTGCACATTATAGAATGGGAAATCTTTACTTTTTAATGCAGTCAAACTAAAGTTGCTCATAAAGTTTCTCCATACTGATTTTTAAATTGTATTACTTTTACAGGTTTTCATAATGATTTAGTAATACTAAACTCTTTCTTTATAATTATAATTTTTTTTATTATATTTTTCAGACATATTTTTAAGTTAATAACAATATATTTAAAAGGTAGTAATAATTTATTATAAATAAAATTTAATAGGAGAGTTAAATATGAGCTGTTATAAATATTTGGGTAAAATTAAAGATATAGCAAATTCACTTGAGAATTATGAAAATTATAACTTAAATGAAATACCCCTAGATGATATATTACCTCTTCTAGATTCTGTAGAAGAAATAGCTCATGATCAAGTCATTGATTTTGATTCTGCAAAACATATTTTAGATGATCAAAAGATGAATGAAGCTTTAAAATATATCAGAAAATTCTATGTAGAGATAGGTACTAGATTAGAAACTGAAAAAGCTATGGAAATATTAGAATCAGAAGACCCTTGGAATACCTTAAAATCTTTTCATTTCTATGAACGTTACCCGGCCTTATAAAAAATGAAAATCAATTAGTTAAATTCAACCTCGATAAGAAAGTAATATTTATAGGTGGCGGACCACTTCCATTAACACTTATACTTTTTAATAAAATTTTCAAATCACCATGTATAAGTATAGAAGTAATACCTGGAGTTGCGGCACTTTCCCGTCAAGTTATAAAAAAATTAGGATTACAATCCCAAATAGAGGTTATAGAAGGTGATGAAACCAGTATAAAAGATACTGAAAACACAATAATCATGGTAGCAGCCCTTGCCGAACCAAAAAAAAGAATATTTGCCAATCTCTGGGAAAAATTAGATACATCCACACCAGTAATTTATAGAACATATACTGGTATGAGAGCAATTCTATACTCACCAGTCACTGAAAAAGCCACTCGCGGATTCCATAAAGAAGTAATGATCCTACCAACAGGAAATGTAAACAATACTTCAGTTTTAATACTAAAAGTATTATAAATACAATAAATATTCAAAGATTTCAGATATTTTCCATATTTTTTTTCTTTTTTATTACTTGTTTTAATAAATAATATAGAAAAATAAAAAAGTCTAAATTCAAATAAAAACAAAATAAATATAGTATGCTAAAAAGTAAATCAATCCATGAAACAATTGAAGATAATGATAGTTATAGAATATTAATTGATAATGAATGTTCCGCTAATAAATTTGAAAAATCAGAAATAAATCTATGGATGAAAGATATAACACCGAGCAAGGAACTTAGCAGTTTATTTAAAAACAACCTTAAATGGGATGAATTTGAAAAGAAATATTTAAAAGAATTGGAAGATAAGAAGAAAATAATTAATGAATTAAAAATTATTACCCAATTTAATAAAAAAGTAACACTTCTATATGTAACTGGAAATAAAAACCATAATATTGCTGTGATATTATTGAAATTACTTAAAAAACCATCAAAACAGGTAAGGTCAGGAATATTTAGGATACATGGATAAATCAACTTTTTATATAATAGATTATATAATCTATTTTTATAGACTTAAAAAAATTCAAATTCCCATAATATACTATTATTAATATTTACATAAGATTACCAGCTAATTAGTCACATTTAAAGTCTGTTAGATGCATTATATGATTAAATATTTAATATAATTAATAGTATATAGTTAATTCAATAACTTGTTAGTGTTATAATATATTAGTTTAAAAAAAATATTTATAGAAAATAATAAGGATATATGCCTTTGGATTTTTAAAAAAAGATATAATAGGATTAATATAAAATATCTTTAATTGGTTGTTGGTTTATTTTGTTGTGGAATTATATTTTTCGGCATTTTTGCAGTGATCTTTTTCATTCTTGTGACTAATCCTTCTTTACCATTTCCTAGAAGAGCATTTTCTAAGATATCACTCATATTTCGAGCTGGGATGATTTGGATCTTATTTTTGTAATGTTCTTCAATGAGAACATCGTCCATATTTGATGCTGGTATAATAACCTTTTTCATACCTGCTTCAGCTGCCGCTTCAATTTTTCCAGTAACACCACCAACAGGCATAACATCTCCTCTTACACTTAATGAACCTGTTAATGCTACTGTTTGATCAACTGGAACATTTTCAATGGCAGATATAACTGCTGCTGCAATTGATACACTTGCACTGTCACCTTCAATTCCATCATAGGATTGTAAGAATTGTATGTGAATATCATAATTTGAAATATCAGTTCCTGTATTCTTTTTAATTAATGCACCGACATTTTGAACTGCTTCTTTAGCAATTTCTCCAAGTTTACCTGTTGCAATAATTTTTCCTTCATCTTTACTTTGAGCAGGAGCTGCTTCTGCAGCTATTGGTAGAAGAATACCACTTCTATCTCCAATTATAGCTAATCCATTTACTATTCCAACTTTACTACCTTCAGATGTAAACACACTATATATTTTTCTTTGATCTATATATCTATCTGCAATTTGTTGTTCGAGTGTTCTTGCAAGTTTTTTTGCTGTTATAACATGTGTAAGTGTTACATTATCTGCACCTTCACTTGTGGCTATGTCACCTGCAGCCCTTACAAGACCACCAAGATCTCTTAGTTTAAGGGTTAATTCATCTTTTTTGCCTGATCTTCTTTGTGCTTCATGAATTATTTCTTTTACAGCTTCACTACTAAAATGTGGTATTCTACCATCTTTTTTAACTTCTTGTGCTATGAATTGAACAATTTTTTTCCTATTTTCTGTGTTATCTTCCATGGAATCTTTCATGAAAATTTCATATCCATATCCTCTTATTCTGGAACGTAATGCTATATGCATTCCTTTAAGTACCTGGAGATTTCCAGATGCAACAAGAACAAAATCACATGGTACTTCATGTGAACGTACCATTGCTCCGCTACTGGATTCGCTTTGTCCGGTTATAGTATATTTTTTTTCTTGCATAGCTGTTAATAGTTCTTGTTGTGTTTTTATTTGCATGGTGCCTATTTCATCAATATATAATACGCCTTTGTTAGATTTATGTATCATCCCTGCTTCTACACGTTCATGTGCTGGTGTTCCAAGTCCTCCTGATTGATATGGGTCATGTCTTACATCACCTAAAAGTGCACCTGCATGTGCACCTGTTGCATCAATAAATGGTGCTGTATTTTTATTATCATTATTAACTAGGAGTTTAGGTATCATAACACTGCTTTTGGGCTTCATTTGCATCATAAAAAATAAAGTTAATCCTGCTCCTATAATAGCTGCTAGTAATTGTTTTAATATAAATCCTATTGCTAAAATACCTGCAATTATAACTATCATTAAAATATTTTTCTTTTCTTGTTGTTTTTTGGCTTGAATCCTATAATTCATTACAACTTTTTGACCTTCACCTGCAGGCATTGCACCTATAAATGGGTTGTTATTATCTTCCATATTAGGATAAACAAGTATATCTTGAAGTTCTTCTGGAGGTAATAATTCTGCCATACCCTTTGCAAGCATTGATTTACCTATTCCTGGTTCTCCAATTAAAAGAACATTACGCTTTTGTTTAGCAGCTTTAACTACTGTTTCAACAGCCTCTTCTTGACCTATCATTTGGTCTATGATTCTTTCTGGAACTTCTATATCTTTAGAAGATATATTATCCCTAAAATCATTTATTTCAGATGAGCTTTGGGAATTTAAATTTACCATTATATATTAATCCTCCAAATTTAAATGTAAAATTTATTATTTTTTTTATTAGATTAGTTAATTTTTTTTTATAGAAATAAAACATTTTACCCATTTAAATATATTTATTGTTTTCATGGGATATGCTAGTTGATAATATAAATACTTTTTTATTTTCAACTTTTTCTACATTTTCAATAAAATTTTCCAAGTTTTTATGTGGCTTAAACCAAATAATTCGAAATCATATCCAATTATATCATATTCCTTCATTTCTTTGGGATTATAATCTTCTAATTTTAACAGTTCTATATCTGAAGGATTGAATTTCAATTCAGCTGCTTTATTATTATATATCTGCTGTATTGGGGTTTCAATTATTGCAGTTTCCATATTATCTTTTCTCTTATATGATATTTTTTTTATATATTTTGTTTGACTATTTTTTTCGAATTAATATATATTTTAATATACAGATTTTAATTGAGTTTGAATATTTTATATACTTCATTGACCATGTCTTCATTTACTTTGGCTACTAAATATTTACCTTTACGTTCAGTAAAAATTAATTCAGCATTGCTTAATTCTTTAAGATGATGTGAGATTGTAGGAGCTCCAATATTAAATGATTTAGCAATATCACTAATTAAACAGTCACAGTTTGTTTTGTAACATGGTTCATGTTGTATAACGATCTGTAGATACAGTTCTAATCTATTGGATGAGATAAAGCCTTAAATACCTTGGCCATTTTAATGGTTTCCATTGAATACTCCATTATCAATTCAACAATTCGATAAATATCAAATTTACAATTTTAGTTTAGTTAAAGTTATTTATAAATGTTTAGTAAATATATATAATAACTAGAATATTAGTTTTCTTACAGGTTTTTTTAGAAGCAATTTTACAGCTGCAATTACCATATGTAATAATTGAATCTTCATTTGAAGTTTTAATTGTGCATCAAATGTGGGTTTTATAAATACTGGATGCATATGCATATACACATGGGGATTTATATTAACTATTGAAGCAATTGCCCAGAAAATACCAGTAAATTGAACTGTGAGAACTGGAGAATCTAATCCCATATTAATATCAAGAGCTAATTTTTCTAAATTAATTGATTTTAAAGCTGCAAAAATGATCTTACCACTATAGGGAATTGTTTCTAAAATAAGTTTTGAAACCTTGATTTTCTTCGAAATATCCTATTTTTTTCCAGTATCTTCTTTTTCAGTATCTTTTTCTTTTTTATTTGATGATATTTCCTTTTTAAGTAATTGAAGCTTCATCCATTTTATTTTATAATATCCTAAATATCCAAACCCATTATTTTCAAGTTTAATATTAAAAGTAAAAGGAATAATCATGATACTTGCGAAAATTAATACTAGCACAAGTATCAAAATGATTATATAGTATATCAAGGTTTACCCATCTATAATTAGAGATTTGGTGTTGGCGCTTGTTTTGGTTCTTTTTTTTTAGGTTTATCCCCACCTTTTTTAGCAGCGCCTTTACCTTTCTCTATAACTTCAATAGCAGAATGGGTAATTTCACTTATGGCATTAGTTAATGCACCAGGGGATTTTAGAGATAATATTTTAACACCTTCTGGTCATTTAACCCCTTTATAAACAACTACCATAGCTGTAGGTTCAACACCTGCTCCAGCACCAGTTCATGCACCGGAGCCTGCGCCATGTTCTCCTACATCTTTAGCTTCTTCCATTCCTGCACCAAATGCCATACCTAATCTGGTAACTGGGATCATTAATAATTCATCTGTTTCTATTTTTTCTCCAACCACATTTTCGATTTTCAATATTTTACTAATTTCCTCAACTGTTGTTTTTATAGGGTCGCCAATATTCATAATTATTCCTCCTAAATGTATTACTTCTATTTATAATATGTAATATTAAGTATATAAAACTTATTACTAATTACTAAAATAAACATGGATTTTCCATAATATTTAATGGATATTTATCCGAGGATCTTGTAATTGAAATAAATATTTCTTTTTTTAGGGTTTTAAAGTATTATAATATGGAGGATCAAACCTTCATAGAATATATAAATAAAATATATTCCTACACTGCAATTTGAAATATATAACTTAACTATTAAACACTAAAATCCAAATTTACACCTAAATTTATATAAAACACCATATAATGGTTTAAACCAGCACGTGATCTATGAATTAAAAAAAAATTTTATTCACCTAAAATAATATTAAACCAGGTATATGTTATTATTTTTAATTTTCCTATTATTATCTGTTATAAAACTTTAAATTCTACTATTATCTTCTTTGTTGGTTTATTTTTTTATATAAGATTTTGTAAGGAATAAATAGTGGTGTTTTTCTTTTATATGAATAGTATTTTGTCCCGAATTTTTCAGATAATTGTTTTTCTTCAGCTTTTGCAGTGAAATATAATAAAAACAGAAATAAAATCGAGCTAATTAAAATAAAAGTAAATGGTAAAACCATAAACCATCCTAAAATTAACAGAGTTGCTCCAAAATACATTGGATTACGTGTATATCTATAAATACCTGTTGTAACTAATTTATCATCATTTTCATATCCTGATGCTGAATATTTTAATTTCAAATCTTTAATACCTTTATATATTATCCATACAGAGCTTATTATTAATAGTATTCCAATAAATATTCCATAAGGATAAATAAAAGATAAATACTAGGATAGATGGAATAATAATGTTATTCCTATGGGGATTAATATAAATAAACCTAGAAATGTTAATAAAAGTTTAATAAAAGATAAAAATGGTGGTTTATTATGTTTTTCAGCCATATTCTTTGTATTTTTTTTATCATTTCTTATGACAATCATCTTTTGCACCATTCTTTGAAATTAAACCATTTAAATATTTATAATTATTTTTTTTAGTAT
This sequence comes from Methanobacterium sp., assembly GCA_028700095.1. GTDB lineage: Archaea > Methanobacteriota > Methanobacteria > Methanobacteriales > Methanobacteriaceae > Methanobacterium_B. Next base: position 12,779 of record JAQVTJ010000023.1, read on the forward strand.
CTATATTAATCTATTTTTTTTAAACTTAATAATAATATAATATAAATAATTTATTATCTAAAAAAATAGTAAGTAATATGGATAATATATTTTTTTATCTTGACTGATTTATGGGGAAAGGTAAATGGCAGGAAAATCCAAGAAGATAGCAAAGATCAAGGTTTCGAATATTAATTGTGCATTATATGCATTAAATGTTGAAAAATCATTGAAAGCACTTGATGGAGTATATGAAGCTAATGTTAATATGGGCACAGAAAAAGCATTAGTTGAATATGATCCAAGTAAATTGAAACTTGCTGAATTGGAAAATGCTGTAAAAGAAGCAGGTTATGGTGTTGTAAATGAAAAGGCTGTTCTTAAAGTTGGTGGTATGAGCTGTGTTATATGTGTAAAAGCTGTGGTGGATGTTCTAGGTAAAATTGAAGGAATTAATAATGTAACTGTTAATCTTATATCTGAAGGGTTAATGTGAGTTATAATCCACAAATGGTTTCTATTATTGATATGAAAAATGCAATTGAAGATGTGGGCTATCAATATTTAGGTATTGAAGATATAACTTCAACTAAACAAGAAGAGTTAGAAGAAGATGATCTTAAAACTTGGAAAAAACGTATGATAGTTGCATTTGGCTTTGGAATTACATTAGCAATTTGTACATTTATTACATGGTCTTTACCAATTTCTTTCTCCTTTTTCAGTTTATTAATATCAATAATACCATTTATTTATGTTAGTTATCCTATATTCTCTGCAGGTGTACGATCATTAAAGAATAAACATTTAAATATGGATGTTATGTATTCTATGGGTATTGTTGTTGCTTATAGTTCAAGTATTTTAGGCACATTTAATATTGTTTTAAATCAACAATTCTTATTTTATGATACTGCACTTCTACTTGCAGGATTCCTTACATTGGGAAGATATTTAGAAAGCCGAGCAAAGGGAAGAACTTCAACTGCAATTAAAAAATTAATAGAATTACAGGCAAAAACAGCCACAATCATACCTAATAATACAGAAATTGAAATTCCAGTTGAAAATGTTCAAATAAATGATATTGTAGTTGTTAAACCTGGTGAAAAAATTCCTACAGATGGTAAAGTTGTAAATGGTAAAAGTTATGTTGATGAATCTGCAATAACAGGAGAGCCAATTCCAGTTTTAAAAGATATTGGTAAATCAGTTGTTGGTGGAACCATAAACCAAAATGGTGTAATAAGATTTAAAGCCATGAGAATTGGAAGAGATACAATACTTTCACAAATTAAATTAGTTGAAGATGCACAAGGTTCAAAACCACAAGTCCAGAGAATAGCAGATACAGCAGTAAGTTATTTCATACCACTAATATTAACCATAGCAATTACAGCTGTTATATTATGGTATTTTGTTAGTGGAGCCACACTTATATTTGCATTAACTGTACTAATTTCAATTCTTGTTGTTGCATGTCCATGTGCATTGGGACTTGCATCACCAACTGCAGTAACAGTGGGAATTGGTAGAGGAGCAGATTTTGGGATTTTAGTTAAAAATGGTGAAGCACTGGAAATATCTGAAAAACTTACAACCATATTATTTGATAAAACAGGAACACTTACTAAGGGCAAACCTGAAGTTACAGATATATTCACAAAAAACTTTGATAATAAAGAATTATTAAAATTAACAGCCAGTATAGAAAGAAACTCCCAACATCCCCTTGGACAAGCATTAGTTAAAAAAGCACAAAAAGAAAATATAGGGCTAATAGAAAGCCAAAACTTTAATACAATAGGAGGAAAATGTGTAACTGCAAATATCAACGATAAAAGGATAATTATAGGGAATATAACTCTTTTAGAAGAGAATGGTTATATAATATCTAATAAATATTATCATAAAATATCTGATCTTGGAATGGAAGGAAAAACAGCTATATTAATAGGTGTTAATAATGAATTAGCAGGTATAATTGCAATAGCAGATACTTTAAAGGAAAATGCAATTGAAGTTATAGATGATCTGAAAAATATGAAACTTAAAGTAGGTATGATAACTGGGGATAATGAAAAAATAGCTATATCCATGGCAAATAAATTGGGAATAGATAATATTATTGCAGAGGTACTGCCACAGGATAAATCTGCAGAAGTTAAAAGATTACAAGATAAAGGAGAGATTGTTGCATTTGTTGTAATGGTATTAATGATGCACCAGCACTTGCACAGCAGATGTTGGAATAGCAATAGGAAGAGGTACTGATATAGCTATAGAAAGTGGTGAAATAGTCTTAATAAAAGATGATCTAAATGATGTTATTGCAAGTATTCAATTAAGTAAGAAAGTTATATCTAAAATAAAACAGAATCTATTTTGGGCATTTGCATTAATATTATACTTATACCAATAGCAGCAGGAGTATTATATCCATTCTTTGGTATAACATTCAGACCAGAATTCGCAGGTTTAGCAATGGCACTAAGTTCAGTTTCAGTTTTAACAATTTCATTACTCTTAAAAGGATATATTCCCCCTGCAAAAAAAAACATAAAAAAAAAGATCTCAAAATAATTAAATAATAAATATATCTTCCATTTTTTTTAGTATAATCTAAACCTAAAAAAACCAACACTCATAACTATAAGTACTAATAGTTATAATTAGATTTTATGGATAAAAGAAATATATAAAAAAAAGGATTTATATACCATTTTTCTTGAAATAATACATTATTTAAGGGAAATAATTTAATAATATCAAATAATTTTCTACTTTATCAAAGAGTTTTAACTTCAATATTTAATATAAAAATCCAGTGCAGCGTTAGATATATTTTTAAATTTATGGAGGTTGTTTATAATATTATCAAAAATTTCAATTCTTGTTTTAGGGCTTCTATATAAAAAACCATTAAATCCCTATGAGATAACTAAATTAATGGAAAGCCCTGAAATCAGGGATTGGTTTCCTATGAATGCTTCTTCTATATATACAACTATTAAAAATTTAAATAAAAAAGGACATATTAAAGGAGAAATCCAAGATAAAGGAAATAGAAAAACAATATATTCCATAACTAAAAAAGGAGAAAAAGCACTTAAAAAATCATTAGAATTAGGTTTAGAATCATATAATATACACACATCATATTTTGGAATATCATTATTTCATATCTGTATATTAGACAAAGATCAGGCTATAAAATTGCTGGAAAAAAGAATTATGGATTTAGAGAAAATTAAATTCATATCTGCTGATAGAGTATCTAGAACTAGTTTAAAAATTCCATTTTATTTAAAAAAATTACACAAATTAAATATTCAACAAATAAAAACAGAAATAAAAATAACCTATGAACTCATTGAAGAAATTAAAAATGATGATAAATGGAATTCAATATTATAAACTTTTACACAATAACAAATAAGATATAACAACAAAAATTAAATATTTACTTAAAAAAAAGGGGAACATATTAAGATATTTAATAAAAAAAGATAGAACTTATTTATATTAGGGGTTTAGGTATTTTTATATCTGTTTTTTCTTTTAAACCGCCAATTTTATCTATTCTTATTTTAAGAAATTTTTCCCCTTCTTCTGTTACACCATATATTGGTATGGATTCTCCTGCTTTAAAACTGTTTTTTTCTTCTCCAATTTCTCTTATATATTTTGATGCACATCCAGTTACAACATCTGCATTATTAAATATTGTTAGCGCATCTTTTTTTGAGGTTTGGCTTAGATGTGCTGCGAAAATATAGATTTTAATATTTTTATTTTCACTTTCAATTTTTCTAAGTTTTTGTGCATCATAGGCAGAAACAATTGTAACAGCAATTTTTTTATAACCCATTTCTATAGCTTTTAATGTTCCTTTTATCTGGTCTATTAATGCAGTTTCAGGATTAAGCACATTTTCACTTCCAATCTCTTTAATTATATTATTTAAAGGTGATGTACTTAAAAGTCCAGATACTCTTCCACCTGTTCCTTGTACTATTTCTGGATCAGTTAAAATAATAGTTCCACATCCCTCACACACACTTACAACACCATCAATTTCTCCTTCTTCAATAAGTGTTGCAAGTGTTTCTGAAACTCCGAAGGATAAAAAATCTTTCATCCGTATTATTCTTTTATCTGTACACATTCCAAAATCTTTTATACGAAATTCAATATTATCTCTTACATTTTCTGGTAAAAACTCTTTTATATCCCGATATTTATCAAATATGGGACAATAATCAATTTTAGGCTCTCCTACTTCAACAACTTTCCTCTCTTTAATTTTAATCCTTGTTTTTCCAAGTGCTTCAATAACATGTTCATCCATTTTAAACCCACCTATAACTTAAATTTTTTAAAATAAAAAAAAATAATTATAAATTTTCATTTAAACTTATTTTCTATTATTATTCTTTAAATTAAATATTTTATATAATTATTCCAATCCAGGATAATAATCCTTTTATTTATTTATTTATTGTTGTTTAACTTCAAGGATTATATTATTGTTTTGTAACTTTTAATTGCAATTTAGACAAGAGAGGTAGATAATTCATTGGATTTACAAATTGTGATAATATTTACTATTTTTCCATGTCTGAGCCTTTTTCCACTGTTCAGTTAATAATGGAATTTTAAAGATCCCCCTATGAAAATTAAAGTTTATTATAATTTTTTATAAAAAATATATTAAGAATATATATTCAAAACTATTATATAATACTTAGTTCAAATGTGAAAATCATACTTAGCTTTCATCTTCAGCACAATCTTACCATAAAATCTAATAAACATTATTAAACTGGAAAATTTTGATATTTATTTAAATTTGCATTGGCTTTGTAATATTACCTTTATAATTATTGGATGAATATTCGAAAATTTAGAATTTAAATAGACTTATAAAGGTAAAGAGATGTTAAAATGAAAAAAACACCTAATAATAATATATTACTCTTTAAAACATGTCTAGTAAATGTTGAATATCCTGGTATTGAATCCTCCACTTGTTATATATTAGATCAAATCGGTGTTGAATATATTGTAGATGAAAGACAATCCTGTTGCACAGGGCTTGGACATTATTTTGATATATTTGACCAGCTATCAACAACTGCAATAGCAGCTAGAAACTTTCATATAGCATTGGAAATAGGACATGGTAATATTGTAACAATGTGTGCTACATGCTATGCTATACTAAAAAAATCAGCTAAATTATTGAACCATAACAAAAAAATCAGGAATAAAGTAAACAATATATTAAATAGCTCTGATCTTGAAAAAATGGAATATAAAATAGGTGATATGGATCCAAGCAAAAACATATTTCATGTAGCTGAAATCTTTTTCAATAAAAAGGAAAATATTTCTAAATTTGTTCAATTAGATCTCTCTAATTTGAGGGTTGCTACACACCATGCATGTCACTACTGCAAAGTATACTTTAATGATACAATGGAAGGTGTAAGAGATCCTAATCTATTAGATGGAATAGTAGCAGCTTTAGGAGTTGAAACTATTGGATGGTATGATCATAAAAAAGTTACATGTGGCTCAGGATTTCGCCAGAGATTCACCAACAAAGAAGTTTCGTTATCTGTTACAGCAGAAAAACTTCTATCATTGAAGAAAAATAATGTTGAAATACTTATACACATGTGTCCAAACTGTCAAATGCAATTTGACCGTTACCAACCATACATTGAGAAGAAACTTGATACAAAATTTAACATAAGGCATTTGAATATAGCACAGTTCATAGCACTTACACTAGGAGCAGATCCTTATAATACTATAGGTATACAAACCCACACAGTTCCTATTGAACCCCTTCTAAAGAGAATAAACAGAATTTAAATGATAATATCATTAAAAATTATTAAAATATATAATCATATGATCTAAAAAAATATTAGACTAATAATTATATTATAACTATTGAATAAAGTTAAATAATATAGTCTAAAAAATTATAAGGAGTTCATATGATGAAAGAAGGAAAGCAAAGACCATATCTTTTTACAGAAGCCTTAAGTGAAGAAGTAAATGATGCATTCAAGAATTTTGCATTAGAAATTATGAAAGATAGTTATTATCATCCAAGGATAAATCATTAATTGCTTTGGCATTTGCTGTGGCAATCAAATGTGAGTACTGTATAAAAGCTCATAAAGAAAATGCTATCTGCTGGTGCTACTATGGATGAAATTAAAGAAGCAGCTGCTGCTGCTAGTCAGGTACGTCTTGGATCAGGATTAACCTTTGCATCTTTTGTATTAGATTAAATATAAAAATCTATTAATTATTAACAATTTTTAAATAATTATATGTTTACCAGTATAAAAATGCTCAACAATTTCATTTAATATTGATTGCATAATTTTAAAACCATATTTACCAGTACAATGACCTGTGTAAATTTTTTCCACACCTTCAGACTTTATCCACAGTGATATGTCTTTAATTTCTTCTTTTTTAGCGGTAAAAGATGGTATTTCGCCTGCTTGGAAATGGAATCCTCCAATTATGTTTTTTATTGTTATATTTGGGAATACTCTTTTAGCTGTGATAGTTATGTTTCTGATGTCATTGTGTCCACATCCTAAAATAATGTTATTTCATTATTAATTTTAACTCCCATGAAAAGTTCATGATCAAAGTTATCTTTTAAAAATTGATTTCCTTTCTTTGAATAGAGTGTATTATTAGTTGAAGGTGAGGGGAATGCTTTGATAATATTTGGTATAATAAAAATGTCATCTAGTACCTCTAATGTTACATCAACAAATTTTAGTCTATCTTTGTAATTATGTATAATATCTACATCCATTCCAATAAATTCTTTATCTAAACTTTTACTTGTGTAATAGTTATTTAATGCTTTTTTTTAATATATACTGGTGCATTATCATTTAATTTAAAAAAATCTAATAAAACACCAGTATGGTCGTTGTGGCCATGTGATATAACCACAGCATCTACTTGGGATAGATCTAGATCTAATATTTTAGAGTTTTGGATAGCTGTACCTCTGGAACCACCTGTGTCAAAAAGGATTTTATTCCCTTTATTTTCTATTAATAAAGATAAACCATGTTCTGTATTAAGTTTTGATCCTCTTTTTTTAGTATTTTCCGAAAGTATTGTTATATCCATAAAATCACCGTATGAAACTTTTAATATATGATATTATTTCTTTTGATATTGATGTTTTAATATTACTACCTATACACAAATATTATATAACAGTTTTGAATATATATTCATAATGGTGTGGGGAAATTATTGAAATTAATTTTTCCAAGCCAGCAAAAATGTTAAAAGATAAAAAAAAATTACTAAAAAAACGAATTTAAGTTTGAATTCAGTAATATAAAAG
>JAQVTJ010000024.1 GCA_028700095.1 Methanobacterium sp.
AAATACATCATCTCTATGGTTGATAATTTTTCTTTCATATAAACAGTTTCCCATCTGTAGTAATATTAATCTTTGACGGAATAGCAGATGATCTAAATAAAATCTCTGATTTTCACGGAATGTTAAATATATTTGAGCTAATTTAAGTGTCTTAAAAAAAATTTTAGACTTAAAATATCCGTATTTCTGTTTATTTATTAATTTTAAAACCTTTTTTTCGGTTTTAAATCGTATTTTCCTACTTTCTTCTTCATTTTTTCTTAAATCTAAATTAGATGATGATAATAATTTTATTACCTCTAAAACATAGATTTTATCTTCTCTCCATCTGGGATAAAATATTTCACGTGTATTTGATCTGTGACCATAATCTTTTATAAATAAATTGAAATGTTCTTGGAAATTTGGATTGAAACTAATAATTTGATCAATTTCTTTTTCATTTAAACAGCTTAAATCTTGAATTGAATTTATTTTTACCATTAAATCAGGGTCTTCTCTTAATATTTTTGCTAGATCAGAGAATCTGATATTCATTTCAACTGTTTTATTATCATCTAATCCTGAAATTAATGCTGCATAATATGTGCCATTATATCATCTAACCATTTTACAAGCCAGTTTTTAATCATTAAATTGGTTGCTATTGAATGTGAAACCATACCATATCTTATTAATTGGTAATGTTTAATTCCTGATATTTCAATATCATTATAGATAGCTAATAGTTCATTATTATTTAAAGTTTTGAGATTAATTTTATCAAAGTCTTCACATTTTTTTATAAATGTTTTAGCCCATTTTCTGTATGTTTTATCTGTTTTATGCATCATTCCATCAGGATCATGTACAGTAATTAGGAATTGTGAAATTAATGTTTTATAGAGTAAAGTAGGATATTGTGATATTCTTTCTTGATCTTTAAGTGGAAAATAGTTTAATAATTCTTTAGATCTTGCAAATTTTGGATAATATGAAAATGCTTTTTCTAATACCCAACTATTAAAATATACCCTTGATTTATAGAGTTTTAAAAGCTTTGTATCTGTAAGATCTTTATATCCCATTATCCTTGCACCTTCATGATTAACATATTGTGTTAACATTTTACCCATAACATCATAGAATAATGGTGTGGTTGCATCTGCCCAATATTCATCTCCATATGCACGTGTCCATAAAATATTATCCTTTTCTAAACTATCTGTAAGTGTTGTTACAGGACGTGATTGTAATATATAGATATTAGATGGATCTATTTTACCAGATTTATCCATTTCAATTGCCCATTCTATATCTTGGGGAACATTGAAAAATTTCTCAAGTTCTAATGCTAAACTATGTAATTCATCTAATATCTTATTATTAATGCTTGGTTTTTCTCTGTTTTTAATATTTATATCTATTAAGGTGTTTTTTCCATTTTTAAGGAAATATCCTTTTTTCTTTGGTTTAATGGTTTTTGTTAATATATTCCCATTTCGATTTAATACAAAGATATCTGGTGTTACTATTCCTGATGCAATGGATTCACCAAGTCCATATGTGGATTCAATAACAATATCATTATTTCCATTAACTGGGTTGGCTGTAAATGTAACTCCACTTATATCTGCATTTACCATTTTCTGTACCAATACTGCTATTCCTGCAGCTTCTATTTCTGTGTCTAAATGTCCAATAGATGAATCATGTCTATATTTAACTGCACGATCTGTCCAATATGATGTCCAGCATTCAATAATATTTACTAAAATATTTTCCTTTTTTATATTTAGAAAACTGTCCAACTGCCCTGCAAAACTAGCATCTTCTAAATCTTCTGCTAATGCAGATGATCTAACTGCATAATATCCATTTGGAAGGTTTTGGATTTGATTGTTAATATCTAAAAGAAGATTTTCAGGTACTTCCCTGATCTTATTAAGTTCCTAATTAAGGAACATCCTTTAGAAATGGAATTTTCATTATTAAAGTTTATAGAATTAAGTATTGTAGATATTTCCTTTTTTAATTCTTTTATGAAATGATCATATGCATCTGCTGAAACAATGAATGCAGGAGGAATATTATAACCTGCAGATGATAATTTACTTAGATTTAATGCTTTACCTCCAATTTTCTCTATTGTCAGATCTTTTTCTTTAATATTTATTGTATAATTAGTTATATCATCCATGTTATCATTGCCTATAATCTAATAATCATTTTACTGATTTTAATATTTAAAATAAGTTTAATATAAAACAATATGATTAAATTATTAAGATATATTAAATAAACCCTTTATTGATACAGCAAATTTTTATAAAAAAAATTTAGTATATAAAATAATAGTTTTTATTCAAATATTTTGTATAAGAAAATTTGGATTAATTAAAGATTTATAAAAAAAATGTGTAAAAATGGGATTTAAAAGAAAATCCCCTTTTTTAAAAAAATATATTTTATGCTATTTTATTATATTTTTTCTTTTTATATCAGTATTTAACCACATAATGGCCAGAACCTAAAGCACCGTAGTGTTGGGATCTATATTTTCTATAATCCCAGGTTTGCCATCCATTACCTGTATTAATTGCAACCCATCGATGAAGAGTATATCTTCCTGAGGAACATCCCATAATTCTAACTGATATACCTGCTGCAGATAATTTATTATATAACAATCCACTATCTGCCCAACAATCTCCATAACCCACTCTTTCCATTACACTGGGACTGGACTGTCCTTGAATATCAGCAAATCTTGCTTCTTCATATCCAATAGCATCTATTTTAGATTGTACACTAGAATCAGGTGATATTGTATTGAAAGGTTTAACTGAAACTTGGTTAGGTAGTCTTTTTTTATTTTTTTGGAAATCCTCTATTTTACTGAAAATATAGACTAAATTTTGGAATTTAATTTTTCCAAGTGCAGTATTTTCATAATTAGGTGCTTTGCCTGTAGAATAAATATGTGACCTTGTTGTTTTTACTAGGTTTATATATTGTGTTTTGGTTAAACTACCATATTTTACATTTTCCACTGGTTTTGATGGAGCTGCTACATTTCTAAGTGTTACTGTTGATGATCCTTCACTATTATGTAGATATATATCATCAGATAACAATTGCAAGAATTGTGGCATAGTGACTTTATGATTATTTATAACCACATATCCAGGTAATTTATTATATTTTTCATAATATGCTTTAATTTTTGATGATGCAGCTGTAATATCTTTAGTAGTGTATGTAATTTGAGAATTCGCTTGTTTAACTGTTGTTGAGTGACATAAACTCTGTGTATTATCTGGTGTAGCTGCAATTGCACCACTTGTATTTAAAAACAGTGCTAAGCAAAATAGCATTAACACTCGTAAGATCCAATTTCTATAAATTTTACCGCCTCCGTATCCGATAATTCATAAATTATTTATGAACCATTTTGGACAAACAAATATCACTTACTAACTTCTTATAAATGTTTTGGTTTTAAACTTAAAAAAAGGACGTTTCAGAGCTATTTTTATCAATTAAGACTTAATAAATAGATATTGGAATCAACTATAAACAACATAAATAAATTTTTTAACTCTTTAAATAGTTATTAATCATTTATATACATAATAACTACCATTTATAATGATAATCCATTATTTTATGTTTTAAAAATTTTATTTTTCATTTATTTAAGGTATATTGGATTAAAAAATCTTTTAAAGACTATTTGATATTATTTATTTTTTGATGAGAATATCTTTAAAAAATTATGATATATTAATTTTTTTTATCCAAAATTTTGGTCTTATATTTAGATTATAATAGTTTTAAATAGCCCATAATAATAATTCCCTCTAATAAATTGTTTTAACTATTCTAGAAAATATCCTGAGATAATATTTTAGCTTTTTTTAAAAATTTTATAATATAAATTAATATGTTCCATTTATTAGAAAATATATGTAACTAGAACTTTACTTATAGTAAAGTTTATATGACATTGGTTTATATTAATATAAGTAGAAGGGAGGAGTTTTATCATGAATTTTAAAACTTTAAGAAACATTCTAATTACAGCATCTGCAATTCAAACTATTTTATGGATTACAGGATTAATATTTGCAAATGTTACACTGGTTATATTAGCATTAATAGTTATATTAGCAGTTTTACCTACAATTTATATACACAGAGATAATATTGGAGAAATGTTTAAAAAAGACCAAAATAAAATTTTTGAAGATGAAAAAACCCAACTTATCAATGAAAAATCTTCAACAATTACTTTAGGTGCGTTAATAATATATCTAGGATTTATTTTAGTCGCTCTTAGAAATATTTATCCTGAATTTCTATTAACAGGTTATATCCTATTAATAACAGCATTATGTGGTGTTATTTTAAACATTATATCACGTATATATTATAGAAGAAAATATTGATTTAGGAAAAAATTATGAAAAATAGGTTAAAAGTTTACAGAGCAATGCATAATCTAACACAAGAAAAATTAGCAAAAGAGCTTAAAGTAACTAGACAAACTATCATTGCTATTGAAAAACTTAAATATGATCCTTCATTAAGTCTGGCCTTTAAAATAGCTAAATTTTTTAAAGTAAAAATAGAGGATATATTCATTGATAAACAATAAAAAAAAATAAATTCTACAGGTTTTTTTTTGGATATTTATAAATGTCTATTTTAATTTACAGGGATGTATATAGCCTGCTCTAATTAGATGGTCAGCTATAATTATAGATACAGATGCCTTTGCAACAGTTGTGATTCTTGGACAAATACAAGGGTCATGTCTGCCTTCTATTTTTATCTTAGTATCTTTCATTGTTTTAAGATCCACTGTTTTCTGGATTTGAGAAATAGAAGGGGTGGGTTTAACAGCCATACGTATAATAATTGGCATACCTGTAGATATACCTCCAAGTATACCTCCAGCATTATTTGTTCGTGTTTTTATTATATTATTATCAATATAAAATCCATCATTCATTTGTGAACCTTTTAATTCTGCTGCTTTAAATCCTATACCTATTTCAACCCCTTTTACAGATCCTATTCCCATTAGTATATGTGCAATATCAGAATCAAGTTTATTAAAAACTGGTTCACCTAATCCAGCTGGTACATTTGAAATAATTGTTTCAACAATACCACCAACTGATTCTCTGCTTTCTTTAAGATGTAGAATCAATGCTTCCATACGTTGTGCTGCACAGGGATCAGCACATCGAACTGTGTTAAGATCTATATTTTCTTCAATTTCATTAATTTCCATTTTAGCAGCTTTAATATTTCCAATTTGGGTTACATGTGATAAAACTTTGATGTTCATGGTATTAAGAAGTTTTTTTGCAATTGCTCCTCCAATAACATGTCCAATGGTTGTTCTTCCACTGCCACGTCCTCCTCCCCTATAATCATATATATCATATTTTGTTTTCCATGTGTAATCTCCATGCCCAGGTCGTGGATTATTTTTAAGATTTTCATATGCAGATGAATCCATATCTCTGTTATATACAACAGCAGTGATAGGTGTACCATCTGTTTTCCCATTAAATAAACCTGATAAAATATTTATTTTATCCTTTTCTTGTCTTGAACTTGTGATATTACTAGTACCTGGTCTTCTTTTATCCAGCTCTATTTGAATATCATTATCTGAAATCTCAAGATTTGCAGGACAACCATCTACAACAGCTCCTAAAGCTTTACCATGGCTTGAACCAAAGTTTGTGACATTAAACATTTTTCCTATCTTATTTCCTGACATGATTTTTACATCCCAAATAATATAATATCCAATTATTAACCTATTTTAAATTTAATAACTTATAATTAAAATTATTATATTAAATTCTTTCTTAATATTATATTGATATATATTCTATTAATAATGAACTTAAATTCATTATAATGTAATAATTTACTTATTAAATGAAGGGTTTTAAAAATCCATTATTGAGAGTGTGTTAATTTTTAGAAATATATCCAATTATTTAAAAAAAAATAAACAGCTTTAAAACCCCCTATTAAGGGGATTTTTTTAAATTATATGAGTTTAAAGCTGTTTGCAACCATTTTAAATTGAGGGAGTGTTTGGTTATATCTGCTATCAGGAACTACACAACCAATTCTATAATATTTGGATCCTGGAACTGCTTCAATATGTACTGTCATGACCCTATATTGCATACCACCAGCATGCCATGTTTTAATAAGTTCCACTGCTTTCATTCCATTTATAGTGATGTTTTGTTCTGAAACTTCTGTTTGACCTATAGATGCAATATTACTTCTATAAATTCTTAGCATCTCATCTAAAGATCCTACATCTCGTTTTTTTATGTAAAAATATGTTTCAATATAACTTGCATTACCATTTTCAAGCGGTTCATAATATGCAACAAATGGATTAGGATATTCCCATCTACTAGGACTATATAAATCACTTATTGGTTTCCAACCAGCAGGATAGACAAAAGTCACCCCATTTCCTGTGTAAGTACTGTTTGGAATGGATGTAGCAGTATTTCCTGGAGCAATACCACTATTATTACTATTATTATGAAAAATCATCCCACCCCCGATTAAAACTAATATAAAACCAATAATACATGCAATTGCTATTCCAATTTTTTTGTTTCTATCTTTTTTATTTAAACCCTCATCCATATTAGGCCTATTTAAAGTTTTAAGAGGTTTAGAAGGTGTATCACCGGTTTTTTTAGGAGATAATTCACCTCCACATCCACATTCAAAATCTGAAAGTTTTTCATTAGAATCTATTTCATATTCTTTCCCACATTTTTCACATTTTATAATCACTATCAAAACACCTTCGTTTATAATTTTAACAGATATTACATTATTTAATTATATAATATTTATACATATATCTTAGTTTTCATAATTTAAATATTAGAGATAAAAACTTTTAATATAATAAAAAAAAATTTCTTACACTATATAAATTTTAAATATAATCTAGATGAACCTTCTATTGCATTTTTACAAGAGGATATATAAATTATAATATTTAGATCCATTAAATAAACATTCAATATAATATATCATACTATATTTTTTTTGGGTCTTTTTATAAAATTTTAGATTATATAATATAACTTATTATAATTATAAAATAATTTATATGATTTTTTGTAAATTGGGGTGTTTTATTTATTAGTACAAAAAAAAGGAGAAGCTGTTAAATTAATATTCTCCAAATTATATAATGAATACGGTCCACAGGGATGGTGGCCATTAATTAATTATTCTGGTTTAAATACAGCTAAAACTGGTGCAATAAAAGAATATCATCCATTAAATTATGATCTACCCAAAACACGAGATGAAATATATGAAATTATTTTAGGCACAATTTTAACACAAAACACATCATGGACATCAGCAAAAAAAGCATTATTAAATCTAAACAGTTTAAATGCAATAAATCCTGAAAAATTATTATCTTTAAAGGATAAAACCATTAAAGAAGCTATAAGATGTGCTGGTTTTCTGAATCAGAAAACAAAATATATAAAAGCTGTTACACATTTTTATATTTCATTAGAAGATATTATTCCAACCAGAAACGAATTATTAAATATAAATGGTATAGGAAATGAAACAGCAGATTCAATATTACTCTATGCATATAAACAACCTGAATTTGTTGTTGACACATATACTAAAAGGATTTTTTTATATAATGGTATTATCAATGAAAATGACAATTATAATAGAATTAAATATCTATTTGAATCAAATTTAGATCCTGAATTTTATATTTATAATGAATATCATGCATTAATTGTTGAACATGCAAAAAGATATTATAGTACAAAACCTTATGGAGAAAAAGATCCATTACTACAAAATATAAATATTGGATTTTAGAATATAAGACAACCTTTTATGGAAGATATAAAAATGTTTAATTTATCCTTTTCAAATATTATTATTAAATTAATTAAATTAACATTTAATTCTCGGTTTTTAATGGCTAAAATCTGATAATTTAATATTGGAAAATATTGAAATTAATAGTAAAATATCGGTTTCACAGGGATCTATAGTCCCAAATGATGTTTTAAAAGAAATAATAATTAGATCCAAATATCATTTTATAATGGATTTCTGTATATATAGAATATCATCAAATTGTACAGATTATTCCCATGAATTATGATGTTTATTCCTTGGAAAAGGAGTTAACAAGATTTCAAATAGATTTGGTAGAAGAGTAAATTCTGATGAAGCTACTGAACATATTTATAAACGTTATGATGCATGATTGATACATATTATTAGCCGTAACAAGATTGATAGCGTATGGTTAAACACAGGACCAAAAGAAGATCTATTATCAATTTGTCATTGCTGTCCATGTTGTTGTTTATGGAAAATGGTCACACAATTACCTGTAAATATTAATAAATGATTTACATCAATAGATGTGAAAATAGAATTTAAAGAGGATCTATTTGGGATGTGGTAAATATGCTGAGATATGCCAAGAAAATGCAGTGAAAATATTAGTAGAACCAAATGCAGTTCAACAATCCCTCCAACAAATTAAGAAATTGGTTGATATTAAAAGTGAGTGAAATATATATTATAAAAAATATTTCTTTTTTTTAAGTTAAATATTATTTATACTTATAAAATATAATAAATATAATAAATTATTAAGAAAAAAGTAAAAAAAATGTGATAAAATGGAATTTCCAGTTACAAGAATGAGAAGATTAAGGAAAAATCATAACATTCGAACAATACTTACAGAAACAAAGTTAAATCCTGAGGATTTTGTTTATCCTATGTTTGTGAAAGAAGGATTAAAGGATGGTCATAAGGAACATATTGATACAATGCCTGGTCAGTATAGATATTCTGTAAATGATATTGTAGATGAAGCATCAAGACTTGAGGAAATAGGATTATCATCAATACTACTCTTTGGAATGCCATTATTAAAGGATGATAAGGGTTCAATGGCCTATAATAAGAAGGGAATAGTACAAAAAACCGTTAAAAAACTTAAAAAAGAAACAGATCTTATAGTGATTACAGATGTATGTATGTGTCAATATACCTCCCATGGACATTGTGGTATAATAAGAGATAATGAAATAATTAATGATGAAACAATTAATTATCTATCAAAAATAGCATTAAGCCATGCAGAAGCCGGTGCAGATATAATTGCACCATCTGATATGATGGATGGTAGGGTTGGAGCTATTAGAAAAACTTTGGATTTAAATGGTTATTATAATACAATAATCATGTCATACTCTGCGAAATATTCCTCCTCATTTTATGCGCCTTTCAGAGATGCTGTTTGTTCTGCTCCATGTTTTGGTGACAGAAAATCCTATCAAATGAATCCTGCTAATATAAAAGAAGCACTTAGAGAAGTGAAAATGGATATTGATGAAGGTGCAGATATTGTAATGATAAAACCTGCAATGCCCTATCTTGATGTTATTAAAGATGTTAAAAAGAAATATAACATGCCAACAGCAGCTTACCAAGTAAGTGGAGAATATTCAATGTTAGTTGCAGGGATAAATGCAGGTTATATTACAAAAAAATCAATATATGAATCTCTTCAATCAATAAAAAGGGCAGGTGCGGATCTTATAATCACCCATTTTGCACCTGAATTTTTAGAAGGAAATATTTAAAATTTATATATAGAAAATTTAAAAAAAATATATTAACTTATAAAAAGGAGTTAAATAAATTGGATCCAGATTTCATTGCAAAAACTGCGCAAATTGCATCTGTGCTAGAAGTAAGCGGATATCCTAAACCCGGTAATGTTCACAGAAACCGGGATTTTCCAGATATGATATTTGAAGATTTTTTAATAAGTGGTATTGTAATTGGTGATACCATAAAAAAAGCCGCTAAAAGAGGAAATAAATATTATAATAAAGATTCATTAGATAAAATTGAGTTAGGTAAATTAATTAAGGAAGCTGTGGTTGAAACAGATAAATGGATAGCTAATAACACTAATTTAGGGATTATAATGTTATTAACTCCTTTAGCAGCAGCTGCAGGTATGAGTAGTAATATGGATGATCTTAGAAATAATGTAGATAATATCATGAAAAATACAACATCATATGATGCTGTTAATCTATATGCTGCAATTAACATTGCAGATGCTGGAGGTATGGGAGAAAGGGAAGATTTAGATGTTGGAAGTAACAATGCCAAAAATGAACTTATTGATAAAAATATAAATATGTTCGATGTATTGGATCTATCTTCTCAATGGGATATGCTGGCATATGAACTTACAAGAACCATGCCCATTACATTTGACATAGGATACCCCACATATAAAGAGGTTAAAATATCCCATGGCTTAAATAATGCAACAGTACAAACATTTTTAACAATATTATCAATATATTCTGATACATTAATATCCAGAAAATATGGTAGAGAAATTGCAGAAAAAGTTTCTGAAGATGCAAATATAATAGTAGCTGAAGGTGGAATCTTAACAGATAAAGGTAAAGATTTATTATATAAATTCGAACTTGATTTGGTTGAAAAAAAATTAAATCCTGGCACAACAGCTGATCTAACAGCATCATCAGTAATGGTTGCTCTTCTTGATGAATATAAGGATAATTTTTAAAATAAAACTTTATAATATTTATTTCATTATTGAATATATTCAATTGGAAAATGATTAATATGAACAATGATAAACTTCTTAAAATTATTGATGAATTACATATTCATGAAAAAAAGGTTTTAAAAGGCTTGGAAGCTGCAGGATATGAAGCAACTCCTGAAGAAATAGTTAAATCACAGAAGATGGATATTAAATCAGTTATGAGTGCTGCGGGAATTCTGGAATCAAGAGGTTTTATAAAGGTTAAAAAGGATGTTAAAGACATTTTAAGCCTTACAAATAATGGTCAACTATATGCTAAGCAAGGATTGCCTGAAAGGAATATATTAAAAGTTTTAGGGGAAAAAAATTCTATCCCAATGGCTGAAATTGGTAAAGAAACAGGATTAGAACCTAATGAAGTTAAAATTGCAATTGGATGGATAATCCGAAAAAAATGGGCTTTGGTTGATAAAGGAATTGTTAAAATAACAGAAGAGGGTAAAAAAGATTTAGATACAGATTTTAATGATGAACAACTTCTTAAAACATTGCTTGAAATGCAACAATTACTGCTTTTTGAACCATCAAAAATAATTAAAAATGGTTATAACCTTTTAAAACAAAGAAAAGGAATTCTTTCCATAAAAAAAGATATTAAATATAGTTTAAAAGTTACTGAAGAAGGTAAAAAGATATTAGAACATGATATTGATTTATCTTACACAGCAACACAACTTACACATGAACAATTAAAAACAGGTTCCTGGAAGTCTTTGAAG
This sequence comes from Methanobacterium sp., assembly GCA_028700095.1. Taxonomy (GTDB): domain Archaea; phylum Methanobacteriota; class Methanobacteria; order Methanobacteriales; family Methanobacteriaceae; genus Methanobacterium_B. The sequence goes on from JAQVTJ010000024.1 coordinate 11,434, forward strand.
TTTAGAAGTTATGATATCCATGCAGAACATCCTGAAATATTTCCAGGTAAAATACATCCATTAATAAGAATTATTGAAGAAATTAGGGATGTATTTCTTAATATGGGTTTTACAGAATCCAATGGAAATATTCTAGAATCAGCTTTCTGGAATTTTGACTGTCTTTTCCAACCTCAAGACCATGCTGCACGTGAAATGCAAGATACATTTTATATAAAAAATCCTGCAAATTCTAAATTACCTGATACTAAACTTGTTCAAAGAGTTTCTGATGCTCATGAGGATGGGGGATCAACAAGATCTGAGGGTTGGCAATATAAATGGGATCATGAAGTTGCAAAACAGTCTGTTTTAAGAACACATACCACATGTGTATCTGCTAGATTTTTAGCAAAATATAAACCACCACTTAAGATGTTTTCTATTGGAAGAGTTTTTAGAAGGGAAACAATTACATATAAACATCTTCCAGAATTCCATCAAGTTGAAGGAATTATTGCTTCTGAGGATATTAACTATAAAAATCTTCTTGGGATTATAGAAGAATTTTATCATAAATTAGGTTTTAAAGTAAGGTTCAGGCCAGCATACTTCCCATACACATATCTATCTACAGAATGTGAGATCTATTTACCTGAAAAGGAAAGTTGGATAGAACTTGGAGGATCTGGAATGTTCAGACCAGAAGTTCTAGAACCATTAGGGGTTGAAACACCAGTATTAGCATTTGGGCTTGGAATTGAAAGGTTAGCAATGTTAAAATTAGGGATAACTGATATAAGGATGCTCTATAAAAGTGATATTGGATGGTTGAGAAAATTACCAGTTACAGACGGTGTAAACCTTTAATTTAAATCCAAAAAATTTATATTTATTTATTTATTTTTTTAGTATAAATTATTCCATTAAATTTTTAATAAAAAAAAATTTAAAGATTATAATATCTATTCCCAATAAATAAGCCCATATAATAGCTTGGAATACTTGAAATATACAATCTCGGTTAAATAGAAATAAGATTTATAATATGAATATTAAAAAAAAGAAGGTTTATTTAATATTTTAAAGATGGATGATAAATTTTAATTTTTATCTTAATTTATTTACTTTGTTAAGTGATCTTTTAGTTGTTTTTGGTTGTTTTGTAACTAATTTTTCAACTATTATTGGTATTGCATTGGTAATAATGTCCTTTATTCTTAATGTGGAATATATTAATTGTTCTAAAGTTTTTTCTAATTCTTCTGGTTTATCACTTATTTCACTTAACATTTCTCTGTTAATTCTTTTATTCTCTTTTGGTTTTCGTAATTTCATGGATAAACACATTCCTGAATTAAAATAATGGAATTTTATTATCTTTAAATCTAACTTTATTTGATGTTTATTTGTTTTAATAAATATTTAAATATACCTAATATATTTTATTTATATAATTGGTTTTTTTTAATAATTTTAAATATATGATATTACAGGAAAGTGTTTAAAGGGAGGTGAATTTTTAATCTAATTTTAGTTATTATCTTTTTCTTATTTTTATAGAAAAATATATTACCTATTTTCTATATAAATAATTTATAAGATGTTTTCAGGAGTATAAAATGAAAAAAAAGCTTATTAAAATTTTGTTGATAGAAGATAATCCTGGTGATGAAAAATCTATTAGAGAAATGTTAAAAGAAGCTGATGATAATCTTTATGAAATTGTACATACCCCTAGGTTAGATGATGGAATAAAAACCATTGTAGGGGATGGTTTTGATTTAATTTTATTAGATCTCTGTCTACCAGATAGTGAAGGAATGGATACTTTTAATGTTATGAAATATAATGCACGTGATATACCTATAATAATTCTTACTGGAATTAAAAAAGATATATTTGCTGTTAGTGCTATTGGTAGAGGAGCTCAGGATTATCTAGTTAAAGATGAAATTGATAGTAAGTTATTGGCAAATTCCATTAAAAAAGCAGTATATTAATTGATAAGATATTTAAATATATTTAATTATATAATTTTTATATGGTTATTTTGATATTTTATTAATATAATAAAGTTTATAATTTAGAAATAAGTTTGGTAGGTAAAAAAACAATTAATAGCAAGTGTAAGATTAATGGTAAGGTATTTGCACTTATTATTGTTAGCTTATCTTCTTTTATATCTTCGTTCATTGGATCTTCTCTGAATATTGCAATTCCTATAGGTAATGATCTAAATACCAGTATTATACTTTGAATTTGGATACCTATTATTTATTTTCTTGTTTCTGCAGTATTTTCAGTGCCCATGGGAAGAATTTCTGATGTATATGGCACTTAATAGAATATTCAACTATGGACTGGTTATATTTACTCTTGCTATTTTGTTCTGTGCAATTTCTCATTCAACCTTATTTCTCCTTGTTTTCAGGGAAATTTAATATCCCCTAAAAACACAGTATATATAATTTAAAATAAGAAATATCCATTTATAAAAATCCATTCTCAAGATATTTTGTATAAAATTTATTATAATGAATTTTTATAAGATTTAAATAGATCTTTTTTTTAAGATATTATTAAAATGGGTTTTATGGTAACTTTAACTTATTATAGGTTTAAAAGTAGTAGGATGATAAAGTCTAAATTAACTTTTTTTTAAGGTACCATCCTATTAATCCGCATACTGCACCATTAATAATTCCTAATATAGTATATGGTATTATTATAAGAAATGAACCTATCAATAGACTTCCTAAAAAGAAGGATATTGCACCGGTTATTGCTGCGTTTTTTGTTCCGATTATAATATTTTTAGATAAATAACCAATAAATGATAATAATATAAATATTAATAATATTGAAATGCCCTGTGTGAATTTTAATATTAAAACTATTAATATTGTTACTGGTACAACTAACAACCATTGTATATTATAAAGGTTAAATTCATTTAATATAGCATTTATACCTATCCCCATACCTGGAAGGGTTCTATGGATTCTGTTTTGGTTTCGTATATTATAAATATGCTTTCCGATATTATTATAATAAAATTGATGTAATATTTCTTTTGTATTCATTTTTGGAAACGAAAATATGGATTGTATTTTTTTTCTTAGAAACTCTCTTTTAGTAGGTTTTTTTCTTAATAACACCTGTTTCCATTTGGGATCAACAATATCTAAATTTTCTAAATATCGTAATTTACCTCCACAAACACATTTATCCATAAAATCTTTTGCAGATTCACTTGTTTGTAATTTATAATAACTCTTACATTTACTGCAAATTAAATAACCCACTTAAACACCTCATAATTTATTTATTGAAAGAAATAATATTATTTTTTTTAATATATCTGCTTATTTTTTTCTATTACTTATATTAAATGAATTAGCTAATAGGATAATTTTTCTTTATCAAAATATTAATCAATAAAAGAGATCCGAATATTATAATAATATGATTAAATATGGTATATAGAAATTTATATTTTATAATATAATGTGTAGACTTCTGTTATTCTGTAAGATATACCATTATACAGTGTTTTTTTTTAATTAGAACTACAAATAATCTTACTTATAACTCTTATTATTACGTTAATATTTTCTGTATAGAAATTTTATCCATATTTATATATTTTATTATAATTGAAACATAGAATTAATTTTTGTTCTTTCATAATATTCCTAATAAATGTAATCTTATTAAAAAAATAAGGTTAAAATATGCTTTGACATTAAAAAGAATATATTTTATTTAATACATAACATAAAGACATTATAAGCCATTGGATAGTCTTCTGTTTCACTACCTAAATAGTATACCATAACTATATATTTTCCTGAATCCCATTTTTCACTATTTGTAAAGAAATAAGCATATCCACCAGCAATGGTGTTGGAAACTGTGTTAAACATAACTTTTCCCTGGAAATCAATCACAGTAAAACCTATACTTCTAAACCAAAGTGGTTTTCCACCATCAACATGTAAAGATGTTACAACATTAAATGGTTTACCTTCTTTAATATTCACAACAGAATTAATTAATTTTCCAGGAAAATGTAGGGGATCTATTGTGTATGCTTTAATTTCTGTTGTATGTGCTGCACTAACAGCTTGAATACCTGTCAAAAATACTCCACTTATAATAATTATAGCCATTATCGATATAATCTTATTTAAACCCATTTTTCAAACTCCAAAATTTAACAATGCTATAAATTGAAGTGATGTATATTATTATATTAAATTAAATATATATCTCTTTTTCTAATATTAATAATCTTTAATAATAAACAATCAACCAAATATATCCATTTATAATAATGAAGGCCAATAATCCATTATAATCTTTTACTATATTTTCTATATATAACAGAGAATTAATATTTGGTTAATAGGTTATTAAAATAAAATTTTTATATATATGATATATCCCATTTTTAGATTAGTATATATCAAAACTTTAGAATGATGAAATAGAAGTTAATCATAAGTTTTCAATACCTGTAATTATCCAAACATCTGGTTCTGTATCGATTGTTGCCCAAATAGTTGTATCGGGTTCTGTAGCTAATAGTTCATTAATATCAATTTCAAGATCATCTGCTAATTTCACACCATACATTTTACCTCTTTGTGATCTTACAATTAAATTATCTTCCAAACCAATTCCTACTACTTTTTGTTTTAATTCTGTTTTTTTCACCATTTTTTTCACCATTTAAAAAGATTATTTTTTTTTTATAGTTATTTTATATATTAACTTTAGTATAATTTAAGTAAAATAATTATTTAATATATTATATATTTTTTGAACCCATATAATCGTTACAAAATTTTATTTGTAATATGTATAAAAATATTAAAGATAAAATAATATTTTTATATAAATTTTTATTCAACTTCTATTTTTAATATAAATATGTTATCTATTTTCTTCTATTATTTAATTATTTATTTTTGGATATTATTTCCATTTTGTGAGTATTTTATCCCTGTTAAATAGGGTTTTACTTAGGTAGAATAAAATTATATTAATAACCAGGAGGAATATTGAGATTATTAAGAGATTGGTTATATTTAATGAAATTGCATTTGTTACCAATAAGATATAAATACTCATAAATGATAGAAATATAAGAAATCCAAGCTGATTTGCAGTTCTAACATCATTTACTCTTGAAGATATTATAACATTTAATTGAATGCTTAAAATGGATGACAAAGGAACTGCGAATAGTAAAATAAATCCCATACTTAAATTAGGGAAAAAAAGATATCCTAGAGTGTTATATGTGAATAAATCAGATAATAACATGAAAATTATGGATGTAATATATATTATACCAATTGAAGGTATGAATGATGCAATAGTTTTCCCTAATAAAAGTTCACTATCAGTGATAGGTGTTGCTAATAATGGTTCTAAACTTTCTTCAATCTTCTCACCTAAAATACTGTAGGATGCAAGTGTTGTTGATTGTATATAAACTAAGATAATATAAAAATATGAAAATGCATTTAATAATGTTATAATTTCTGTTGTTATATTATCAAGACTTGTTAATGATCTAACAGCCAGTGGAAAAACTATTGAAAGAAACAGTGGTAGAATTATTAATGTATATAGAATACGTTTTTTCTTACAGAAAATGTTAAAATCTTTAGTTGCAATAACCCATGATTTCCAGAGTTCCATTTTTATTTTCTCCTCATAATTTTAAGATATGCTTCTTCTAAGGATGGAATGAAACGATTAACATATTGAACTTTTCCACCAGCATTAACTATTGTATTTACTATTATAGGATTCTGTTTTTCAGGATTATCCACATCAATTATAAGTTTATTATTTTCCGATACAATATTTCCCAATGATAAATTATTTATTGCAGCTAATATTTTATTATTAACCTCTTTTAAATGAATTATGGTTTTATTACCCCAAAGTGACCCTTCCAATTGTTCAGGAGAACCTATTGCTATTAATTTAGTGTTAAATATCCCAATTTTATCACAGATTCTCTGAGCTTCATTAAGATTATGTGTATTTAAGAAAATAGTCTTTTTTTCCTTTTTTAAGTCAAGTATAAAATCCCTTACAATTTTAGATGATTAAGGATCAAGATTTGCAGTGGGCTCATCTAAAAATAATATTTGAGGATCATGGATAAGAGCACGTGTAATTGCTAGTTTTTGTTTCATTCCCTTAGAAAAAGTTCCAACTAAGACTTCTCTTTTATCCCAAAGCCCTAATAATTTAAGAAAATATTCAATATTTTCTTTTCTTTGAGATATAGAACATTCATAGAGTTTAGCATAAAAATCAAGGTTTTTATATGCAGTTAAATCATCATAAAGGCCAACATTTTCAGGAAGTAATCCAATGATCTTTCTGATTTTCTTGGAATCTGCTTCATCACTAATATCATATCCTGCTATTTTAGCTTCTCCACTTGTTTTTGATATTAAACAACTAAGCATTCTCATTGTTGTGGTTTTTCCTGCACCATTAGGTCCTAGAAAACCAAAAACTTCTCTTTCATTAATATGGAATGTTAGATTATCTACTGCAGTGAAATCATCAAATTTCCTTGTGAGGTTCTCTATGTCAATCAAAAAATTACCCGCCCTTATTTTTTTTTAGAGAATATTATTATAAATTCTAACTTTTTTCCACTATATAATTTTTAGGTTATGTTCTGTTTATATAAAATTTTTTTTATAGTGTATCAACACAATTTGTAAGTAATTTTTTTAATTTAGACTTGTTTGAAGACCATAATATATATAAAGTACTTATAAGTTTTAATAATCCTGATGGTTGGGGTATTTCAAGTTTATTAAACATTTCTTGTGTTGCTGGAAGTCCTGCTAATTTAAGTCTGTTTAGTATTGGATCAGCATAACCTGTTGATTCTGCAAAACTTCGACCTATAGAATTTCCTTCATTATCATTTAAATACACTGCACCTTCAGAATAATGTAAACCATTGCCAAAAAATCCTGATTGACCTCCTTTTACAATTGGAATCATAATAAAATTTCTAATATCTTCAGGAATATCATTTTCAAAACTAAATTCCCCTTTCTGCGGGTACCATGTATTTGTTGGAGGATATAGATTCGGATCTTGTGATTTTACACTTTTAATCCATTTTATTATTTTTATTTGCCCTTTAATCTTTTTAGAATTATTATTTTCATATATATATTTTCCTGAAACTTTTGCTTCCATTATTCCTGGAGGATTAAGTCCTGTTTGGTTAAGAAATTGGATCATGTCATGTGAATGTACTGATGCTATTGTTAACTCTCTATCACCTTTAAATTGTGCCATGAACCAGTCCCATCCTCCTGCTGCTTTTTTATTCATATTATTTGCAGCTCTTAAAACTTCTACTCTGGGATTACCTGGAGGAATCATTCCATTACACCATTGATGATCATACCAGAATTTACCACTTGTTAGTGATACTTTTTCTCCATTAATTCTAAGTATACTTTTATCAGGATCAACTCGAAGGTTTGGTACAGAATAATATAATGTTCCTACACCTCCACAGCATGGGTCACATCCATCTTTACCCTGAAGTAAATATCCCTTTGTTTGTGTAAGTATGATATCCACTTCAATTTCTGATGGTGAATTTGGATCTAAATCTACACCCCATCCCTTAATTTGCATAGGAAAAGTACTATGCTCACTTAAAGATCTTATTTTATTCTTACCAAATGTATATTCAAAGGGATTATTTTTAAAATCCACCAGTCCTGTTGTTCCTGCTATTAATATTGGTTTGGAACGATAATGTTCTCCTCCAGCTTCACTTACTGCCAGATGTAATTCAATAATCTGATTTTCAATATCAGAAAGCCCAAAATATTCAGCTATTTCAGGCTGAAGAAGTGCATATTGCCAGAACATAAATTGTACACCATATTCTTTTCCATTATCTCCTATACAACTTCCAACAATAAAATGCCAACCTAGTTGATAATCCCATGTGGTGCATCATTTTGTGGAAATATAAAATCAGCTTTTCCAGGTATTGTTTTATAACCTTTAGAACTATCCATTCCAAGAAAAAGTGTCATGGCATATGCCTGATGGGGTGATAATGATGAAGAATATTTAATTAAAGTTTCATAAACATTTTTATAGTTGGGTGTGAATGAATCAGGATTATTTATCCTTTCCCTTAGAAGATATTGCATTCTTTTCCCAAAATTTTCATTGCTATTATTTTCAGATTTAAAACTTCTTAAAAGTTCATCAGGAATTTCATCAATATTAAATTCTCTAAGCCATAATGCTTTAGCTATATTATCCATTGTTTCTTCATCTAATTTATCTAATAACCCCTGGGCACCCATATTATTTCTCCTATATCATTATGATTTCTTTTTAGCTGTTTTAAATTATTTTATTAATTTAATGTTCTAGAAATGTTTTTAAATATAAATATTCTTTTTTTTTATTATATAGTATGGATATTTTTAGCTTTATACAAATATTAAACTTTTCTAATAATTTCTTTACATAGATTTCCAATGAAAGTATGTAGTATTTGGATATATAAATTAATTAAAAGAAATTTTAAACTTTTTTTTCTGTGGATATTTTATTACTGTTTTACAAAAATAATATTTAGATCAAAGTTTTAATTTAAATAAATAAAAAAAGAGAAAAATAATAT
>JAQVTJ010000115.1 GCA_028700095.1 Methanobacterium sp.
CCTGTGTTAAGAGGTTCATCAAAAAGAAAAGCAGAAGCGGAATAAAGCCGGCAATTCCATAATACCAAAATTTAGCTTTGTTGAGATATAACTTTCTTGTTACCAGCAACACTATAAAATAGACAAAAAACATCATTCCGTCCTGGTATCTTGTGAGTGTTGCAAAACTCAGAAGAACAAGTGAAATTAGGAAATATTTTAGTTTTTGGTCATCTTTAAGGTATTTTATAAAAAAGTATATGCTTGAAGTCAGAAGAGCCATTTCCAGCATATGAACTAAAAATCTTGAGCTATAAAAAAGTCCAAGCCATAACATTGAGAATATTGCTGAAGCGACCAAGCCTACCTTTTTACCATAAATCTCCTTTCCGATTAAATAGATGAAGAGCACAGACATGATAGAAGGAATAAATCCTAAAATAAACCTATTCGCCATTTCTGGAAGGTGCAGCAGCAATAAAAAGGCCCATAAAAATGAAAAGATTAATGGCCTGATATGGGTTTCTCCTATGATTAATGAAGTTCCGTCCCATGCATGGGTTATAAAATTTTTAGCAAGACTACCATAACAAAGCTCATCCCACCATAGGGGCTGGTTCTTTGTCATCCAAAAATAGTAGAACCTTATTCCTATGGCAAAAACCATTACTGCTACAAGGGCCAGATTGAATGGTTCTTTTAACCAGTTTATAGCCTTATCTTTGAAAGAATTACCTAGGTTAATCTTTTTGCATTCTGAAATCTCCTTGCCTATTTTTTGAATATTTTTTTCTTCTTTATTTAGGACCGCTTCCTCGTTAAGAATATTATTCTCTATATTGATTATCTTTTTTTCCTCATCCATTTTTTATAATATTGCTTAGTTTTCGGATTTTTAATTTTATCTTGCACTTTCTACTCTTTCCCAAGCATCACCATAATGCCTATTTTTAAACTTAGTATCGTAAAAAACGCTAATCCACATATAAAATCTTGCAAATGCTAGTTCTATGCCCCAAAAAAATTCTTTTATATTTTTGGGGTAGGAAAAAAGCATAGTAATTCCTTTTGCTTCTGTTCCAAAAGTTTTTACTCTTCTTGTTGTATGAGTATCCACGTATTTATCCAGTGTCTCATGGGCCTTGCTAGTCCTTATTTTCTGTTTTATCCAGTCTATCCAATTATCAACATTTTTAATGTAAACTTCGGCTTTTTCAGCATAGCCTATTTTATATCCTTTCTCCCAGAACATATAAGGAATAACTGCGTCTTCTGCAACATCTATCGGAATCCTGTTTATTATTTTTTTTCTGAAGGCAAAAAGATATGCCGAACATTCTATAAAACCATTATTATCAAATGCTAATTTTCTAAGATTATGTGCTGCTTCGAATAAGAAATTAGCCCAATAACCATACTTACTGCTTCTCTTTTCTTCTGGAACCGGTTTTCCTGTTGCGCATCCTATTTCTGGATCTAAAAATAGATTCGCGAACTCCTCTACTGCAAGATTATTGATGCAAACATCTCCGTCACTAAGAATCAATATGTCTGATTTGATTTTATCAAAAATCAAATTAAGAGCAAAACTTTTACCTTTTCCTGGGTCCCTAAATATCTTTATTCTTTTATCTTTTTCAGCATACTTTTTAGCAACATTCAAGGTTTCATTATCTGGGGCAGAAACTAGAATATTATAATTATAGTTTGTTTTTTGTTTTTGGGCATGTTCTATTGCTTTTCCAATTGTTTTTTGTTCATTAGATGCGGTTATAACCAGAGTTATATTTTGTCTTATCAAAGAATCAAATTTTTCCATAATTTCTTCTAGACTTATTTTTTCCATGCTTTTACATTCGTGGCTATAACAACAAATACAATCAGATTTTGCTATTATTTTTTCACCCAGGTTAAATGTTCCCAGTTCGGAAGAAGAAGTTGGACCAATTAAAATGATTGTTTTTCTCTTTAGTGCTAAACCAATATGCAGTCCAAGAGTGTCTGATGTAATGAATAAACTACAGGTATTAATTAATGCTGGAAACTCAATTAAATCATTTCCACAACCGGTAGTAATTATTGGTGAATGAGAAAGGCTCATTATTTTTTTGTTTCTTTCAATTTCATTTGGGCCTCCGAAAAGAAGTATTGAGGCTCGATATTTTTTGTAAATCTTGTCTATTAATTTTGCAGTTTTTTCAACAGAAAGCTGCTTTGGCCATCTATCTGCTGCACCAGTATTGATACCTACAATCAAATCTGCTCTAGAAAGATTATGCCTTCTTAAAAAATCTGAAGCGATTTTTCTTTGCTCTCCTGTAAGCCGTAAAAAAGGTTCATATTTTTGCCAATTATCAATACCTACAATTTCTGCAATAATTTGGCGATGCTCTTTTTTGTTTTTCTTTTTTAGAATATCATTTTCAGGCTTTTTTCCAAGAGCAGACATATTAAACCATTCTTCTGCAGTTTTTGTTGGCAGAATTCTTCCTTCTTTAAGGATAAATCCTCTAATTTCCTTAGACTGCAATGAACTTGCAAATTTACAGTTTTCTTCATCTTCCTCCAGATTAATTATTAAATCAAAATATTTGTTTTGAAGTTTGTCTTTATCTTCTTTTTTTATAACTTCATTAACATAGGGGTTGTTTAAAAATAAATGCGTTGCTTTTTCGTCAGTAATCCAATAAATGTCCGTTTTTTTAGACCCATATTTGTCTTTTAATGCTTGGGCAATAAAACTGGTTCTAACAACATCACCTAATGCTCCAATCTTAATTATCAGGATGTTCATAAAATCATTATTCTTGCATAATTTAAAAAGATATCTCTTTACACTCTATAACGAGTTTTGTCATACCAGATTTTGAATGAAACAGGAAGACTTCTATATGCCGGTTTCAATATTCTTTCTCTTATTAAGTCATAAAAACCCAATATTCTTAAAGCGATTAAAGATAAGAATGGATTTCTAAGATTTTTCTTGACTATTTCTTCCTTCAAAAGGTAATTAACAAGAAAATTGGGCATAAAACCAAATCTTTTTTCATTTACAGAGCCACGCATCAAGTTTATTATTAAATTCAGATATATGTTTCTTTTTTTAAGAAGAATATGCTTACTTCTATCCCAATAATTAAGCTCTGCAGCAGAGTCTTGTTCAGTTTTTATTATTCCATCCTTTTTTGCTCTTTGATAAAGCTGCGAACCAGTAAAAAATACAAGATTATTTACGGAGAGATAATATGGCTTGGAAACTTTTTGAAGCAGTCTTATGACATTGATAATATCTTCTGGTTTTTCATAGGGATTGCAGGTTATTACATCATACATTACTGCAAGATTTTTATATCTGCTTAATATTCTTGATGCTCTTATTACATCTTCATCTGTTTGGTTTCTATGAAAAATTTCTCTGTTTGTTCTTTCACATCCCTGGATTCCAATGATAATGTCTGTGCATCCTGCATCTACCAGCAGCCTAATTTTTTCATCAGAGACAGTATGCGGGTCTGCTAAGCATTTAAACCTCATTTTAACTTTTGCCTTATACTCTTTACAGAATTCTCTTATATTTTCAAGAGGCCTAAGCGAGAAAGTATCATCACGTATATCAAAATATCCCAAATTTGGAAATTTTTTCTTGAGATAAATTATTCCATCTATAATATAATTAACAGAATGCCATCTAACAATTCTTTTTCTTTTTCCTTCGTAAAGCTTATTGAGAAAATTATTACTACAATAATCACAACCATATGGGCACCCTCTGCCGGTAAGAAAAAAAATTTGTCCAGATAAATCTCTCTCATCAAATTTTCTTAATTTATGATGATCAAGAATATACTGATTTTCTATTTCAAAATCGGGAAAAGGGATTTTGTCAATATTGTCCACAAGCGGTCGAACAGGGTTTTTTATTATGTTTCCATCGGCTTTTCTAAACCATATGTTTTTTATTTTTTCTATAGATTTAATTTTTTGTGATTCTATTGATTTTGCAAGCTCAACAACTGCCTCTTCACCTTCTCCAACGCAAACAATATCACAATATTTGATACATTCATGGGGAGAAATTGTTGCATGAATACCTCCCCAGACAATTGGTATTTTAAGACGTTTTAAAAAATTTATTATTTGAGCTGCTCTTTTTGCCGTTGAAGCAAATGAAGTAATTCCTATCATTTCTGAGCCAAGACATAGATTAGCAAGCTGTTTCAAATCTTTTTGCTCATAGAATTTGCTGTAATCCTCACTGGCCGTCATAAAAACAAGATTAATATTATGCCCTGCTTTTTTTAATACGGCCGAAATTGTCCTTATTCCCTGGTCAGAGGGAAAAGTAGAGGTTGAGATAAGTGTGATTTTCATGATACTATTTTTTTGATAACAGGGATTTATATTCTTTCATATACCGGAGGTATATATTATCCCAACGATAATTTTGCGCTTTTTTAACATTAGCTGATGAAATTTTTCTGCTTATAGCCGGATTGTCGATTAAATTAAGAATATTTTTTTCGAGAGATTCTAAATCCCCATAATCTGAAAAAAATCCATTTTTACCTTCTTCTATCTCAAAAGGAACCCCATTTACAGGAGAAGCGACTATAGGCAGACCTGATGCCATCGCTTCAAATAATGTAAGGGGGAGTCCTTCCCTATAACTCGGAAGAACATAAATATCGGCAGACTGGTACATTTTTGCTACTTCTAATTTATCACAAATTGGACCGAGATATTTCATATTTTTATAACCCTTTATTAATTTTTTTACTTCACTGACCTTTCCTTCATCAGGACCAACCCAGACAAAGGCAATATCCTTTCTTTTTTTTGAGATTTCCCTGGCCGCCATTGCTAATTTTTCTGGACCTTTTGTAGGATTGAGTCTGCCAAAAAAAAGAACTAAATTTTTCTCTTCAATTTTATGTTTTTTCTTAAAATCATTGTTTTTTATCTTTTTGAAGAAAATATTATCTGTCCCGTTAGGAATTATCTCTATTTTATTTCTTTTGGAGATGTACTCATACAGGGTTTCTAATTCCCAGGGAGTTATAGAAATAACTTTATCTACACCTCTGAAAGACCATTTATTAAAAATTT
>JAQVTJ010000116.1 GCA_028700095.1 Methanobacterium sp.
TCCAACAGACACAACTATACTTGCCCAATTAAAACCTACCTGTTGAAGTGCAAAGGCCACAGGAGCAACAACATCTTTATATACATAATAGGGGAATATTCCATTTAATATAGTTGACACTATTATATAAAGAATAGAACTTATAACAAGAGCTCCAATAAGTGCAATTGGTATGGTTTTCTGGGGATTCTTCACTTCTTCTGCTGCAGTTGTAAGTGTATCAAATCCAATATAAGCAAACATTATAATTCCAGCTCCTTGAAAAACCCCACTTAACCCATATGGGAAAAAAGGGATATGATTTGATGGATTAATATAGTTTACCCCAATAAAAATAAAGAGTAAAATAACTGATATCTTTATAGCAACAATAATATTATTAATTCTCGAACTTTCTTTCACACCAGTAATTAAAAGACTCATTATAGAAATACTATTAGCATAGCAGGTAAATTTATAATACCCCGATTTACTCCTGGAGGATTAATTAATATAGTAGGTAAGTAAAGTCCAAATGAATTTAAAAGAGCCACAAAATAGTTGGACCATCCAATTGCAACAGTTGCAACAATACAGTATATTCTACAGTATATTCTAATAATAAATCCCATCCAATAATCCATGCCCATATCTCACCTAATGTTATATAACTATATGTATATGCACTGCCTGTTAAAGGAACCATTGTTGCAAATTCAGTGTAACACAGAGCAGTTAATAGAACTGTTGCTGTACAGAAAATAAATGAAAATGTTATAGCAGGTCCAGCAAAATTTGCTGATGCAGTTCCAGTTAAAATAAATATCCCTGCACCTATAAGAAATCCAATACCTAAAAGCATCAGACTCATAGGACCAAGCAATCTTCTTAATACATCATCCTTTTTATCCATCTCAAGATATTCATCTACAGATTTTTTCCTAAAAATTTTAAACTTAATAGAATTCACTTAAAAAATTTAATATATAAAACTTTATTTACTTTCTGGACATATTAACTCTCTTTTAATTAACAAAACCTTTTATTATCGATAAATTACCTAAACAACCATAAGATGTTTAAATATTTATTTAAGACATTAATGTTAAGATAACTATTTGTATTTATTTTATAATTGATTCTGATGATAAAAAGACATAAAAATAAAATTTTGTTAGTATATTATCCTATTTTTAAAAAATCAGCTTGAACAAAAATTGTTCGAGTATGTTTTTAAATAACATTTTTATTTTAAGCCTAACATTTATTTTTTTTATATCATAAAATATTTATTTAATCCTTTATATTGAATTATTTTTCTATAATTAATATGCTACAACTTCTCTTAAATACATTAACTTTTTACACCTTATTTAAAGACAAATATATTAGTGCTTTCTATGTTTTTAACATGTGTTAAATATACTATGATAATATTAACTTTAATTTATCAAAAAAAATCATATAATATAAATAGGAAATTTTTAGCTATAAAACTAATCTTAGAATATGATGTAAATTTTAGATTTTTTTTTATATTTCTATTTTTATAATAATAAATTGTTTAAATAAGAGTTTATGTAGTTAATATATAATAATAGATTTAAACTGATTATAATTGCAAAGTAGAAATTAAACATTTTTTATGAGATTAGTTTAAATGAATATTAAATAGAATTTGATAAAAATGTCTGATAATAATAGAATAAATAAAACAACAGTATTGTTTATTACAACAATAGCATCATTTTTAACTCCTTTTATGGCTTCATCTGTAAATGTTGCTTTACCTGTAATTTCAAAGGAATTAATAGTTAATTCAATTTTATTAAGCTGGGTTACAACATCATTTATTTTAACTTCAGCAATGTTTGCAGTTCCCTTTGGAAGAATTGCAGATATATATGGTATGAAAAAGGTTTTTGCCATTGGAATTATTAGTTTTACACTTGCCACATTTCTAGCAGCATTATCTCCCTCAGTAGAATTTTTAATATTTACAAGAATATTACAAGGTATTGGAAGTTCTATGATATTTGTAACCGGAATGGCTATTATATCATCTGTTTTCCCACCAATGGAAAGAGGTAAAGCCATTGGAATAAATGTTAGTGCAATATTCACAGGACTTGTAATTGGACCTCTTTTTGGTGGAATATTAACCCAGTACCTAGGTTGGAGGAGTATTTTCTATTTAATAGTGCCTTTGGGTCTGTTTGTAATAATACTTATAATAACTAAACTAAAAGGAAAAGAATGGGCAGGATGTAAAGGTGAAAAACTGGATATAATAGGTTCAATACTTTATGCTATATCATTACTATTAATTTTAGCAGGATTTTCAGATATTAAAAACTTTATTGGAGAATTAATGATATTTGTAGGTATTATTGGAAGTATAATATTTGTAATATGGGAGTTAAGGGTTGATAATCCAGTATTAGATATGAAGCTTTTCTTTAAAAATAGAATGTTTGCATTTTCCAATTTAACAGCTCTTATAAGTTTTACAGGTACATTTACAGTGGTATTTTTATTAAGTTTATATTTACAGTATATTAAAGGGTTTGATCCAAGAGTAGCAGGATTAATTCTTGCTACACAATCCATGGTAATTGTGCTTATGTCTCCTGTTTCAGGAATGCTTTCAGATAAATATGAGTCAAGAATTTTGGCTTCAATTGGAATGGTAATTACAACAATAGGACTTATAATATTTGCATTTTTAAATGTAGAAACAAGTATTTATTTAATATTATTTAGTCTTGTTTTACTTGGAATTGGAGCAGGTATATTTTCATCACCCAACACACATGCTATAATGAATTCAGTTGAAAAAAGATATTATGGTGTTGCATCTGCAACATCAAGCACTATGAGGTTGATAGGTCAAACACTTAGTATGGGTATTGTTTTGTTAGTATTTTCAATATATGTAGGTGCTGTTCAGTTTAATCCTGGAAATTATCCTCAACTCCTTCAAAGTATTAACACAGTATTTACAATTTCAGCTATACTAGGATTTATTGCCATATTTATATCTCTAGCACGTAATTAAACATAAAAGAGTTTTATAAAAATAAATTTTTATAGGAAAATATCTAAAGTAATATTCCTTGTTATTTCCATGTGATCTTCAGTAATATGGACAATGCTATAAATTCCAAAAAAATATTAAAGCATAAAATACTCCTTCTATCCTAGTATTTTTCTGTTATAGATTTGTTATAGGTATATAAGTTCATCTAAGATTAACCTTATTATACTCTCTTATAAAATGTTTTAATATTTTACGCATAAATAGATTATAATAAATATGTCATGATCTACAAAAGTTTGTAGTTAAATATCATCCCTATTATCTTTTTTTAATTTATATACCTTTAGATGGTATAATAAAGGAATATATAAAAGTCTGTATAATTTATTGGGGCAGTGATGATGGGAATGGCCAAAAGCTTAAAAAAAATGATAGTAACTATTGAATAATAAAATAAACTATATTCTTTTTTTATTTTTATTTAGTAGTTTAAAATCTGTTTATAACCCTAATAATTGTAATATATATTTAAAATATTATTTTTTTTTGCAAAAAAATAAATATATTTTATAAAATGATCTGAATATTTATTATTTTATTATGGTTTGGGGATTAAAAATTCTGCTACTCCATATCCTTCCTTGTTTTCCCAGTTATATTTTGAAATTGTTTCAATAAGGATCATACTATCCTCCATTGGTATTATTCCAAATCTTATAACCTCACCTGTTACAGTATATTTAATTCCATTTTTGTTAAATAATTGCATATTAAACTTAGATGGTATTCCATTATTAAATTCTAGATCTATATCTGATTTGATTATGGTTCATTAACTGAATCTTTATAGAAATATCCTGCATCTATATCTCCTTTATCAACAGAAAGTTTGGTTATATTAAAAGCTTCATCTTTGGAAAATTCAGAATTGATCCACATCCACATCTTAGGAGATTCCCATGCCCTTATACCTTGACTTCGATCTCTTTCACCTAAACCATCTATTTCATAGGATTTTTCATTAATTTTAATATTTCCATAAGCCCTTCCAAATTGTTCATAATGTTCAGATACAACATTAGATGACATTTGAACCTGTTTTTCATCTACACAGTTAATATAATCCATAACAGGATTTAGTGCTTCCCATGTAACTTCCATTTTAATATTAAATTCCTTGGGAATATTGGTTAGAGTATCATATATTTTACCATTATATTTTAATTGCCATTTTCCTGATCCAATTTCTTGATATTGTAATCCTGCAATATTTAATGGTTTATTATTACATGGTGTTTCTAATTTAATACCAGCCACTATTTTTGGTAACATTATAAAAAAGAACATGGATTTCTCATTTTTATTTATTTTATTACCTATTCGCATAAAAACAGTTAAATCATTTTTTTTATCATGGAAATTAAAATAATAGCTTTCATTCCATTCTAAATGTTTTTTTAGAGATTCAATATTTAAATCCATCTAAATAACAACCCCTTTTATTGTTTTTTGTAAACTACTCCTTCATTACCATCTACAACTAATTCTTCACCAGTTTTAAAAATATTAGTAGCTCCTTTTACATCTGTAACAGCAGGTATTCTGTATTCACGAGAAATCACAGCACCATGTGATAATATACCTCCTGTTTCAGTGATAAGAGCTCCTATTTTTGAAAATATAGCTGTCCATGCAGGATCTGTGTTGCTTGTAATTAATATTTCATTATCTTCAAGATGATATAATTCTTTAATAGATTCCACAACCCGTGCTTTACAATTAAATATTCCTGGACTTGCTGCTGCACCATAAATTGCATTTTTATTATATTCCATAATAGTATCATCAAATTCAATTCCATTTTTCAAAAATTTAGGAGGTAGAGATGTTTTATATTTATAAAATTCCTTTTTTCTCTTGGATAATTTATCTCTTAATTTAAGAATTTTTTCATCTGATTCATTTAATATATTATTTTCTTTAAAAAGTTTCATTAATTCTGTTTCATAAA